>CALUNJ010000109.1 GCA_944321975.1 uncultured Paraprevotella sp. | reverse complement strand
CCATGAAACGGGCAGCCTCGTCGGCCGGCGTCTCCACATATTCCTGGTACACGAACAGGTTTTTGGGCGAAAGGCGGCCGGCCTCGGACAAACCGTGGTAATAGTCGCGCACCATGCCGAAAGCCTCCTTGCGCTTTGCCATATCCCTGTTTTCGCGGAACTCGGAGAGTTTGAGCGCGGCGTAGGACGCGATGAGTTCCGGTGTGCGCTCGCCGCCATCATAACGTGCCTTGAGCTTTTCCGGGTTCTTGTCCGGGTTGATTTGCAGGTCGACGTCCGTAATGAACTCCTTGCCCGTGCTGGTGGCGCCCACTTTGGTCATCACGACCTTCCCCTGCGTGTCAATGCCGATGAAGGTGGGATAAGCTTCCACCTTGTAAAGGCCGGCCAGCTCCTTGCCTTCCTTTTCGGCATTGAGCTTGATGCAGACGAACCGGGCGTTCAGGTAGTCGCCCACTTCCTTCTGCGGGAACACTTCGCTTGCCATTCGCTTGCAGGGGCCGCACCAGTCGGTGTAGAAGTCCATGAACACCAGTTTGTTCTCGGCCTTGGCAGCCGCAATGGCTTCGTCGTAGGAGATGGCGCGGAAGTTGGTCTGCGCCACGGCTGTGCCGCCCAGCAGGGCGGCCAGCACGGCTATAAAGATTTGCCTTTTCATTTTTCGCAATATGATTAATTTAAAATCAATCAGTCCACGAATAGACATATGTGCTGAAGAGGTCGTTCTTGTCCACAGTCACCGGCGAAAGGTAACGGACGCAGCGCACCACGCCGTTCCCGCCTTCGGCCACCACTTCGGGAGCCTTGGTCGGCATACCCCCCACCATGCCCTCGTCATAGATGTAGAGCTTATAGCCGTTGCCCTTGCGAGTGGCAACCACCAAAGCGTCGAAATTGGCCGACGTGTCGCCAAAACCTATATTCAGGAACGGATTGGAAACATATGTGATTTCCTCACCGTTGTCAATGCCGGGCAGGGGCACTTCGGTCTCCGTGCCTTCTTCGTAATTATAGACATAAAGTTTATGGTCTTCCCCGACACAATAGATGTAGCTACCCGTCTGTGAATTGCCAGATATGATGCGGCTCTTGGCCAAATGCGTGGACGGATCCACCTGCAGCACTTGGTCGAAACCAGTCTGCATAAACATCGGGATGCTATAAAGGAACAGATAACGGTCACCCGTAGCCGGCTCCTCGCAAAGGAAATAAATGCGGCCTACATTGTCGTTCCGCCCGGAAGAGATGCACTCCATCCCGCCGGGATATTCCCCACAGTCTTCAGGCGACACGGTATTAATATTATAGTCCGTGCGTTCAAGCCGGTGGCTCGCGTCATTCCAATACACCACATCCATGCCGTGTATCTGCAAATATTTGCTGGCTCCGTCGCTCGAAGGATAAGGCAATTTGCCTGTCCCCGGTGTGTCTCCGCCCACTTGTGCGATGCGTATGCCGGTATTAGAGGCGTAACAGTTGTAGAACATGGTCATGAAGAACAAGGCGGGCTGTTCGTTGGCATCCATAGGGCCGCCGTAGAAAAGGTTTTCATTGTTGAACACCTCCGTCATCGTTTCGGCCTTGAAACCTTTGTATACATTGTCCTCGGTCATCACATGCACTAGGTTGCCCCGTGCCGTCTCGTTGGTTTCCGGGTCAATGAACTCCCCCTCGTAGATGACACTCAGGTTCCTGGGACTCCCGGCCAAGGCTCCTCCCGCAAAGTCGGCCATCAGATCCTGTGTCAGCCCGTTTTCGTTATACAAGTCCAATTCCGTGGTTCCCTCCGGAGTTTCTTTCAAGACATAGAAACCATTCGAAAAGAGCGTGGCCACCATGATATCGACTGTGGCCGTCTTCACCAAACCGTTTGAAAGCGAAGAGACCTCGCACACCAAGCGATAAGTGCCGGGGGGCAAGTTAACCTCGTAGTCCAGGTTCCTGTCCGTGCTAATCAAGAAATCCTGGTAACCATTGGGCGTTTCTTCGGCCGAAGTGTTAAACAAATACCAGGCAACCGCCAGATCCCCGTCAGCATACCCCGACTGAATCACAGGGCTGCACTGCAGCCTGTTTCCAGCGTATGACACGATGGATTGCCCTTCCAGATCCTCCAGTCCCATGATGGTGATGTCGCTCACGGAGTCCGACCCCATGGAAGAATCGTCCTCATAACAGGCGGACAGCCCAAACAAGCAAATCAAGAAGCTGCATACAGCATATTTTCTCATATTCTTCATTCCTTTTTCTTTTTCGGATTACATTCTCAAGTTTCGTTATCTCTATCTCTTCACAAACTGGATTTCCTCTCCGTTCTCGTCTGTCAGCGGCCCCAAGGGCGGATCCTGTGCAGCCCGGTCGGCGTTGACCTCGGCCAACGTCTCATAGAACCAACGGGCGATGTAATCCACATAGGCATAATCACCGTCGTAGAGTTCATCCAGGAACGTCTCGTCCCATGCGTCACCGGTCCATTCAATCATCAGTTCATGCTTCGCCTGGCTGTATGTCCCCCAATAGGCATCTTCCCAATTGTTGGGTCTTGCCAAACGACCGGAGATGACAAGGACGCGTTCGGTCAGCCCTTTATATCCGGGACTGAAATATTCATTCGTACCAAAAGCGAACTTCAGCGTGACATCGCCTTCTGTCTCCAAGGACGGGGAACGTAGCACGATAATGGGCACCTGCACCGAGGCCGTGTTCGCCGGCACCTTGCAAAGCTGCAGGAATCCGGGATCATCAAAAGGCACATAGTCCACTCCCGGACGGGCATTGCGCCCTTCCGTCTCGACCTGCACCAACGGAATGGTGCGATCCACATCAGAAAGGAATCCCATCGTGGAGGCTTCGAACCACAATGTGTCGCGCACGACTTCCGTGCCCGTCCCCGCACTGGCCGACACAAAGGAGTAAGTGCTCGTGCGCATCTCGTCGGTGACATCCTCGCCCGCCACAGTGCCGTACATGTCCGTATAAACAAAATTCAGGTGGCAATCCGTTGAGCTGAAAGGTTCCAAATCCTTTTCGCAAGCTGCCAAGGCCCACGCGGCGCACAGGGCCGCCGCCATGCCCGTTCTTGTTACTATCTTTTTCATCTTCATTTTCTTTTTAGCGGTTGGGATTATATTCTGTGATAGGAAGCGGAAGTATGTAATCCGCCTCTTCCACGGGTTCTTCGCACCAAAGCATGTCTTCAGCCCCCATACGCTTGTAGGTGTAGAAAGCCTGCCCTTCGGCGAAAAATTCCCGGCGGTATTCGGAAAGGACGAACGCCGGCAATTCCTCCATCGACTGGAAATCCGCAGCGTTAGGCACCTCGTGGGCTATCATGTAGGCTTGGAACAGCGCGTTGGCCTCCTCCAAAGTGGGAGCCGCCTCCATGGCAATCAGATAGACCTCGGACATGCGCAACATGGGCACCAACTGGTGACAGGTCATCAAATTGTTTGCCTCGTCCTCGTCCCAGTAATATTTCGTGGTAGCCGAATACGTCTGTTGGTAAGCGTCGCGGATGTTGTTGTTCCATTGATGGAGATAGCGGTTGTGAGAACCCAAATAAGCTCCGACTTCCGCATAAAGTTCGTCCCTCATGTCGTGCGTGATGGCCAAGTTGGAAGTCGGGGAATATTGCACCGTCATATTTCCCCCAATCAGCACGGAGGAAGAATAGTCCATCACATCATATTTGCTCAAGTAGAACAAACACTCCGAAGGGCATAACGTATAACCGGCCGTGAAGTCTGCCGGGCCGCTCATCTCCATGACCGGCTCGCCTTCCAACGTGGCATCAATCACCTCGCGCGCCACCCTATAAGCCTCATCCTTCTCGCCCACATAAAGAAGCATCCGCGCTTCCAAAGCCTTCACAGCCCAATAGTTCATGCGCGACTGGCGGTAGTAGAAGAAATCGTCCAGCCCGGCCGGCGCGGAGTTCAATTCGGCAAACGAATATTGGAACACAGGGTCATTGTCCTTCAACAACGATTCGGCCATAGCGATGTCGTATTTGAGTTTCTCCACGTATGCGTTGAAATCATAATATGACGGCATCTCTTCAATGGAGGTTGTTTCCGAATATGGCAACGAAACCGCCTGTGTGCCGCCCGCAGGCAACTGCCCGAAGAGCCTCAGCACGTCCAGTTGGCAATAAGCCCGGATGGCGTAAGCCTCCCCCTGGAGCACGGCCCGCATGGCGGGATTCTGCACCACGCCCCCGTTCTCATCCACGTTCTTGATGACCATGTTGGCCTGTGCCACCACGTTGAACAATTGGGCATAAATGGCTTCAATGGCATCCTCCGCATAAGTCGTGTTGTAAGTGTGGCGTTTCAGGTCCAAGTCTTCATTACGCCGGGTCTCCGTCTCGTCCATGTACCACAAGTTGGCCAGCGACTCGATGTTGGTCATGCTCAAGCGTTCGCCATAGATGTCCTGGCTGCCCATCGACATGTATGTTCCCGTCAAGGCATCGCAGAACCCGCCGGTCGAAGAGAACTGGTCCTCGGCCTTCTGCTCCGTCTCGGGCCTCACGTCCAGCCAGTCATTGCACGACGAAAGGCTCAAGGCCGAAATGATTCCGAATAACAAATATATCTTTTTCATCTGGTTCATCTTTTTTATAGGGTTAGAATAGGAATTTCACGCTTCCTTGGATGTTGCGCGAATAGGGATAGGACGTGCCGCGCTCCATGGCGATGGAGCCCCAATGGAAAAGGTCGGACATGTTCACCCCGAACGTGATGGATTGCACACGGGCACGGCGGCGTATCCACTCGCTGTCCCACCGGTATTGCAAGCTGACAGACTGCAGTTCCAATACGTTGTCCCGCATCACGAAACGCGAGGTGGCACGCGTCTCTTGGTTGTCGAAGCCCTTGAAGAAAGTCACGTCTCCGGGATTCATCCAACGGTCGGTACCCACCCTGCGGTCCACGTTCATCTCCGTCAGGTCGTTCAGCGGCACTTCCACGCGGTCCAACAGCGTCTGGTTATACGTTTTGCCACCCCAATAATAGCCGAACGACATGTTAAATGTGAATCCGCGCCACATCACCATCGTGCTCAAGTTACCGCGATAGAGCGGGTCGCTGGACCCCAGGAACACCTTGTCGCCGGCCTTCCACGTGTCCGTGATGTTCCCGTCCTTGTCCAAGAATATCTCGCGACCGGTACTGGGGTCTATACCCAGCGAGCGCACGGCATAAATGGCGTTCTGCGGATTGCCTTCATAGAACAAGTTCGAAATGTCTATGTTGTTCCCATTGGCGTCCTCGGACTGGTTCAGGTAAACCTCGTTTTGCTGCTTGATGGCATCCGAAAGTTTCGAAATCCAGTTCTTGTCATACACCAGCTGCCCGCTGACAATCCAGTTGAAGCGGCGCTCGGGCCGGCGGATGAGGTAGGCACTCAACGAAGCCTCCCAGCCACGGTTTTTCACTTCACCCACATTGGCGATATAAGAAGGGAAGCCCATGGAACGCGGCAAGTCCATTTCCGACAACAGATTGGATGTCGTCTTGGTATAGAAGTCAAACTCTCCCTTGACGCGGCCTTTCCAGAGTCCGAACTCCAAACCGACATTGAACTCATCGGTAGTCTGCCATGTCAGCCGCGGATTTCCCCATTCCTGGAGCACCGCGCCGTTCCAGTTCATATATTTATTGTCCGTCTGGTAAGCATACAACGTGGCTGCCCCCGAGCCGGAACCTTGCTGCGAACCAGTCTGGCCGTAGGAAGCCTTCAGGCGGAGAATGTTGAATATCTGATTGCCATGGAGGAACTTCTCGTTATGCAGGTTCCAGCCCAATCCCGCACTCCAGAACGGTGCGAACTTTTTGTCGGCGCCAAACGTCGAGCTGCCATCCACGCGGTATGACATGTCCAAATAATAACGTCCGTCATACGTGTAGTTCACGTTGCCCGTGAAGCCGAGCATCCGCGAGCGGTATTGCGTCCCCGTCGGTTTCCCGTTCTGCTCGTATTGCAAGGCGTTGCCCAGGAAGTTCATGTCCTGGTTCGAAAATCCTTCCGTCTTGAACGTGTACATGTAGGATTCCTCCGCATTGACCGAATAATCCAAGCCCACGTACAACTGGTGCTTGTCCAAGAACACCTTGCTATAGGCCAAAGTCACATTTCCGCTGTAGCGGGTGGTCTTTCCCGTACCGTAAGTATAACTCCCGCGCCGCAGGAAACCTTCGTCCGTCGAATATTCCGGGGCTGTGTTCTCGTCCACGGTAAAATAAGAATTCTCGGCCGGCAAGAACAAATCGCTGTGATTGTTGGTTCCCGTGATGCCAAACTGGCCGCGCAACGTGAGTTCGGGCAGGATTTTCCATTCCAAGGAGAAATTGTTGGTGATTTCCTCATACCCGCTCTTGTCAAACGTGTTCAACGAAGCGTCCCACAGGGGATTGAATGTCCCGTAGCCACGGTTTGAGCCATAAAAGTTCTCGAAACGCTGCACCACCTCCCCGTTCTCGTCATACGGCGAATTATAAGGTTGCTGGGCCACATAGTCACTGAAGTCGCCAAAGTTACTCTCCTCACTGCGGCTGATGCCGTATGAAGTGTAATTACGGAAGATGAGATTCTTGACGCTGTACATCAACGTGATGGAGCCGTTGAATACCTCACGGGATGAATTCTTCATTGCTCCCTCCGTGTCCTTATAGTTGGCCGTGGCACTCCAGCGGAACTCTTCACTGCCGCCCTCCAGACGCAAGTTGTAGTGTTGGCCCACGCCCGTGCGCACCGGCTTGTCCAGCCAGTCCGTGCTTTGCCCCGAAAGCACACGACGCAGGCGTTGGTTGTAAATAGCCTGATAGTTGAGGTCGTTATTCGGGTATTCGGAATCATACAATCCTAACGAGTGTTCCAGCTCCAGCTTCTCGCGAGCGTTCAGCAAGTCATAGGACGTCAGGTCGGGCACCTCCAGGTCTATGCCGGCCTCCAGATTGATGCGCAGCTTGCCCGGTTCGGGCTCTTTGGTCGTGACCACGATGACACCATTCGCGCCGCGCGAACCATAAATGGCCGTGGCGGCGGCATCCTTCAGGATGTTGATGGACTCGATTTCCTCGTCGTTGTAGTCCATCAGCTTTTCCAG
>CALUNJ010000108.1 GCA_944321975.1 uncultured Paraprevotella sp. | reverse complement strand
GTACCCCCGCCGGGAATCGAACCCGGATTGGCGGTTTAGGAAACCGTAGTTCTATCCATTGAACTACAGGGGCATTTTCCTTATGGTTTGCAAAGTTAATGGTTTCTGTTGAAAAAGGCGAGAAGTTGGCGGAAAAACTTTTTTCCGGATAGGTTTTTCATGGAGAAAAGCCTGGTTTTGTGCTTGTCCGCAGGAGAAAATTGTGTTTTTTTATCTTTGAAAGGATGTTAATCGCGGATTTTTGCGTATGTTTGTACACTGAAAACGTTTTATTTGTATGATAACCATTGAACAACTGAAGGATGTAAAAGCGCGTGTCGAGGCTCTTGCCCGTTATTTGGACATAGACAACAAGAAAATCCAAGTGGAGGAAGAGCAATTGCGCACGCAAGCACCGGGTTTTTGGGATGATGCCAAGGCGGCCGAGGAACAGATGAAAAAGGTGAAGGGGCTGCAAAAGTGGATAGACGGTTACAAGGAGGTCAAGACGCTTTGCGACGAGCTGGAACTGGCTTTTGACTTTTATAAAGAAGAGATGGTTACAGAAGAAGAGGTGGACGAACAATATGCCAAGGCGGTGGCGGCGGTCGAGGATCTGGAATTGCGCAACATGTTGCGTCAGGAAGAAGACGTGATGGATGCCGTGTTGAAGATCAATTCCGGGGCCGGCGGCACGGAGAGCCAGGATTGGGCTTCCCTGTTGATGCGCATGTACATGCGTTGGGCGGAGGCGCACGGTTATAAATGCACCATTAGCAATTATCAGGACGGCGACGAGGCGGGCATCAAGACCGTGACGATGCAGATAGAAGGAGAGTATGCTTACGGCTACTTGAAGTCGGAGAACGGCGTGCACCGGTTGGTGCGGGTTTCTCCCTATAACGCGCAAGGCAAGCGGATGACCTCGTTTGCTTCCGTGTTTGTCACCCCGCTGGTGGATGATTCCATTGAAGTCTATGTGGATCCTGCCCGGGTGTCGTGGGATTTGTTCCGTTCGGGAGGTGCCGGCGGGCAGAATGTCAACAAGGTGGAGACGGGGGTGCGCTTGCGTTATCTTTATAAGGATCCCGACACGGGAGAGGAAGAAGAAATCCTCATCGAAAACACGGAGAGCCGGAAGCAATTGGAAAACCGGGAGAATGCCATGCGGCTGTTGAAGTCGCAACTCTACGACCGCGCCTTGCAGAAGCGGAAGGCCAAGCAGGCCGAGATCGAAGCCGGAAAGAAGAAAATAGAGTGGGGCAGCCAGATCAGGAGTTATGTGTTCGACGACCGTCGGGTGAAAGACCACCGCACGAACTTCCAGACGTCGGACGTGAACGGGGTGATGGATGGCAAAATAGACGGTTTCATCAAAGCCTATCTGATGGAGTTCGCCGGAAACGAAGGGAAAGTTTAACCTTTTAAATAATGGACTATGAGTGTGAAGAAAAACATGCGGCGGGCAGCGCGTGCCGCCCGCGAGGTACGACAGGAGAGGCGCGCGATGAGGGGACTGTTGTGGGCGTTGGCCGTGCTGGTCGTCTTGGGTATCATTGCTTTTTCCATTATGGGAAATGAGTTTTGAGATTGAGCGCAAATTCTTGGTGAACGGGGATTTCAAATCCCGCGCATACGGCAGTAGCCGTATTCGTCAAGGCTACATCGCTTCGGGACGGTGTACCGTGCGGGTGCGCATTCGTGACGACAAGGGCTATCTTACCATTAAGGGGCCTTCTGACGCCGCAGGCATTTCGCGCTACGAGTTTGAGACGGAAGTCGCTTTGCGGGACGCGGAAGATCTGATGGGTTTATGTGAGCCGGGCGTCGTGGACAAGACGCGCTATCTCGTGCGTGCGGGAAAACATGTGTTCGAGGTCGACGAGTTCCATGGCGAGAACGAAGGGCTGGTGATGGCAGAAGTGGAACTTTCTGCCGAGGACGAGGCTTTCGAGAAGCCGGACTTCGTGGGGCGGGAGGTGACAGGCGACCGGCGTTACTACAACTCCCATCTCAGGCTTTATCCTTACAAACTTTGGAAAGAGCGTTGAACTGCTGTCGAGAATGGGCTGTCAACAGGAATGTCGGCGGCCTTTTCTTATGCGGTCTGCGCAGTGCCCTATGCCTATGCCGATGAGGCTTCCTGCGGCATTGGCGGCAAAGTCGAGCAAGTCCCCGGTGCGGTTTGTCGTGCAGTAGGCTTGCGCCAGTTCCACGATTCCTCCCATCGCGGCGGGGCACAGGAAGATCCATGCGGCCCGTGTCCATGCGGCGGGCCTTTTCCGGGCACGGCCGTCTTCCCACCATAAGGCGAGTGTGAGCGAGCCATACATGACGAGGTGGGTCCACTTGTCAATGAATTGCACGTCGTCGAGAGGCGTGCGGGGTGGCGTGAACAATGACAGATACCAGATGGCGGCTGTCAGCAGGAAGGTCAGGGGATAACGTTTTAGCCATTTCACGGCATTTATATTCATATATTTGTTGTTTTTCCCGCGAAAATAATTCTTTTTTTGTACTTTTGCTTGTCTTATAAGGAATTTTTAAACAAAATGCATTGAGATGGCAAACGAAAGAGCGAGTTTTGGCAGCAAGATAGGAATTATCATGGCTTCCGCAGGTTCGGCTGTGGGATTAGGCAACATTTGGCGGTTCCCTTATTTGGCGGGAGAAGACGGCGGGGCTGCGTTTATTCTGCTATATGTCATTTGTGTGTTGTTCCTTGGCATTCCCGTGATGGTGGCCGAGTTCCTCATCGGACGCCGCTCGAAGGCCAACACGGGACAGGCTTATGAGGTCTTGGCTCCCGGGACGCAGTGGAAGTGGGTCGGCCTGATGGGGGTGCTGGCGGCTTTTCTCATCTTGGGCTATTATGGCGTGGTGGCCGGATGGACGTTGGAATACACCGTGGCTTCCGTGGCGGGAACTTTCTTGGGTGCCAGGGATTACACGGCCTATTTCAACGATTTTGTCAGCGATCCTTGGTGGCCGGTGATCTACATGTTCCTTTTTATCCTGATGACGCATATTATCATCGTGCGCGGGGTGAAGGATGGCATAGAGCGTTGCTCGAAAGTGATGATGCCCATGTTGTTCCTGATTCTTTGCGTGTTGGTGGTGTGTTCGCTGTCCCTTCCCGGAACGGCCAAGGGGCTGACGTTCCTGTTGAAGCCTGATTTCAGCAAGATTACGGGGAAGGTGGTGTTGGATGCCATGGGCCAGACGTTCTTTTCCATGAGCGTGGGTATGGGTTGCATGTGCACCTATGCTTCTTATTTCACCAAGGATGCCAACCTGATGAAGACGGCGGGAAGCGTGGCTCTGATTAACACTTGCGTGGCGGTCTTGGCGGGTTTCGTCATTTTTCCGGCGGTGTTCTCCGTGCCGGGCTTGTCGGTTGATGCCGGTCCGGGCTTGTTGTTCGTGACGCTTCCCAATGTGTTCCATTTGGTATTTTCGGGCATGCCGTGGTTGGGCTATATCTTCTCGTTGATGTTCTATGTCCTTCTGGTGTTGGCGACTTTGACCTCTACCATATCCTTGCACGAAGTGGCCACGGCCTACCTGTGTGAACGGTTCAAGTTGGGGCGCACGCGTGCGGCTTGGGTCGTGACGGGAGTCTGCGCGGCACTGGGTGTGTGCTGCGCCTTGTCTTTCGGCCTGTTGTCCGACATCCGCTTGTGGGGTATGACGTTGTTCACCTTCAGCGATTTCCTGACCGCCAAGCTGATGTTGCCGTTGGGCGGAATGTTCATCGCCATCTTCACCGGGTGGTGGCTCGACCGCCGTGTCGTGAGGGAGGAGGTGACGAATAATGGGGCTTTGGATATTCCGTTTTTCAAGTTCTATGTGTTCTTGCTGAAGTATGTGGCTCCTGTAAGCATAGCCGCGATTTTCATTCACGAGCTGTTCTGAGAGAGGGGTGATGGGCCGGGGATGGCGCGATTTTTTCTATTTTTCCAAGGCCGACCGCAGGGCGCTTCTTCTCCTGTCGGGCGTGTTGCTTGGCGTGGCCCTCACGTCCGTCTTTTTCTTGTGGCTTTCCCCGCCGGAGCCGTTTGTGGCGGTGGAGGAAGCTCCTGCGGGCCATGCTGGCTTTTGGGACAGCCTCAAGGTGGACACTCCGCGGCGTGGGATGCCGGAGGGGGCTGTGTCCTACCGGCAGCCTTCCGGGCGTGTGGTGGAGACGTTTGTTTTCGACCCGAACACGGCGGATTCCACTACGCTTCTCAGGCTCGGGCTGGCACCCTGGCAGGTGCGCAACTTATATAAGTATCGTGCGCGCGGGGGTCGCTTCCACCGGCCGGAAGATTTTTCGCGCCTTTACGGGCTGACCAAGGGAGATTACGACCGATTGCGGCCTTATATCCGCATTGCCGATGAATTCAAGCTGTTGTCCGACCTCTATCCTCATGGATTGCCGGGGCGCGACAGCGTGCCGCCACGTCCGCGGGCGGAGAAGTTCGCCGAGGGGACGCTGGTGGAACTGAATGCGGCCGACACGTCCGTGCTGAAGAAAGTGCCGGGCATAGGGTCGTGGCGTGCCCGCCAGATTGCGGATTACCGTGCCCGGCTGGGAGGTTTTGTCTCTGTGGGGCAACTGGCCGAGGTGGAAGGCCTTCCGGGAGACATCGGGCGATGGTTCACGGTCGAGCCTGCTGTCGGCCGCCTGCTGTATGTCAACCGCATGTCGGTCAACGAGCTGCGCCGTCATCCCTATCTGGATTTCTATCAAAGCCGCGTCATTGTGGAACATCGGCGCAAGTTCGGGCCTATTAAGACGCTGCAAACGCTCTCGCTTTACGAGGAGTTCACCTCCGCCGACCTGGAACGTTTGCAGCCTTATGTGAGTTTCGAAGAGTGACCTGTGCGGGCCGCTTCCTTTCCCGGAAGCTGTTGTCATTCGTTGCCGTATCCTGCGGCACGCGCTATTTTTTCAGGTATTTCCGTGTTGTCGATGCGCCCGTCGAAGGTTTCCGCGCCCGCGCCGATGGCAAACACGGGAACATATCCGTTGGAGTGCCCGTTGCTTCCCCATCCGACCATGGCTTTCTGTGCCATCAGCTTGCGTGCCGTGGCGGCCACGATGTTTTCGCTGGCGTAGAGGGTCTTGTGGTCTTTGGCCACGCCCTCGCAGAAGGCTTCATAGGCTTGTTTCAGTTGGGACGTTTCCTGGTCGTCCAAGGGGATGTGTGTCCAAAATCCGAAATTTTCCTGCAATTGCCCGCGCACGAAGTCCCAGGTGAACCCGGCTCCTTCCTTTTGGTGCTGTTCGGCCAGCATGCGGCTGAAGGCCTCGGCGCTCTGGCGTTGGAACTTCAGCAGGTCGGTGTGGAGCTCGTATGCGCCTGTGCCCAGGAAGATGCCTCCGGTCTCATGGTCGGCGGTGATGATGATGAGGGTTTCGTCGGGGTGTTGTTCGTAGAACTCGTAAGCCACTTTCACGGCGTTGTCGAGGTCGGCCACTTCGCGGAATGCCGCGGCTGCGTCGTTGCTGTGGCAGGCCCAGTCGATTTTCCCGCCTTCCACCATGAGGAAGAATCCGTCTGTTCCTTTCTGGCTCAGGAACCTGATGGCGGCTCTCGTGATGTCTTGCAGGGTCAGGTCGCCCTTCTTGCGGTCGATGGCATAGGGGATGGACGTGTGGTTCTTGCGGCTGGCCGCTTCGGTCTGCAGCAGGATCATCTTTTCAGCCTTGCGCGCTTTCCGGCGGTAGTCGGCATATCCGCGGGCGATGGTGTATCCGGCGTCCCTGCATTGGGCGTACAGGTCTTTCCCCTCATGGCCGTCCCTGGGTTGCAGGAAGTCGGAACCGGCATAGAAGTCGAACCCGGCCGTGACGAGGTCTTTCCCGATCTGGTGGTACATGTTGCGGTCTGCCACGTGGGCGTAGAACGAAGCCGGCGTGGCATGGTCCACCGACACGCTGGTGGCGATTCCCACGGCTTTTCCTTGGGCCTTGGCTTTGGCGGCGATGCTGTTTGCGCGTGTGGACAAGTCGGCTTCCACGCCGATGGCCCCGTTTTTCGTCTTGTGCCCGGTGGCCAGTGCGGTGCCGCCGGCGGCAGAGTCCGTCACTCCGTTGGTGGCGGAGAAGGTGGTGGCCAGTCCCGCGTGCGGGAATTGGGCGAAACAGAGCGGCGACGTGCCGATGCGCCCTTCCACGGCGGCCAGGTAGGTTTCCGTGCCGTTCACCTGGTTCACGCCCATTCCGTCGCCGATGAAGTAGAATACATACTTGGCTTTTCCTGCCTGTGCCATGGCGGCTGCGGCGAACAGCAACGCGGCACAGAGCGACAGTGCTCGTCTTTTCAATGTGATGATGCGCATATGTCTTTTTGATTTTGTGCGGCCAAAGTTAGTGATAATTCCGTTAGGCTGTCGCGTTGTGGCATGCTTTTCTTCGGCCTTGTGGCGGATTCGGGGATAATGTGTCAGTCTCATAACAAAAATCCTTCACGGTTATTGTTGGCCGTTTTGCGGGAAAGTCATAACTTTGCAGCGTTTTTGTTCAAGTAAAAGGATTTTGGCGATGGTCAAACAGTGTACGGTTTTATTCGGGTGCCTGGCGTTGGGCGATTTCGTGGTGTGGGCCACGGGCGTGAAACTGCCGGGCAGCATTATCGGGATGCTTCTCCTCACGGCGTTTCTGCAGTTGGGCTGGGTGAAGCTCCGTTGGGTGAAGGGGATTTCAGATTTCCTGGTGGGCAACATGGGTTTCTTTTTCGTGCCGCCCGGCGTGGCCCTGATGCTCTATTTCGATGTGATTGCGGCAGAGTTCTGGCCGATTGTCACGGCCACGGTCGTCAGCACGGTGTTGGTTTTAATCGTTACGGGGCATGTGCACCAATGGGTTAGGCGTCATGGAATATTTAAGAAGTGATTTTTTCCTCATCGCCCTCACGTTTGCCGTTTTTTTCGCGGCCAAACGTCTGCAGGCGCGCACGGGATGGGTGGTCCTGAACCCGATTTTGTGCTCCATCCTTTTCCTGATGGGTTTCCTCGCGCTGACGGGCATCCCTTATTCCGCTTATGCCGAGAGCGCCTCTATCATTGACTTTTGGCTCAAGCCGGCTATCGTGGCCTTGGGCGTGCCGCTTTATTTGCAGCTGAAGAGCATCCGCCGCCAGCTGGTGCCCCTGCTGGTGTCGCAGCTGACGGGCTGTTT
>CALUNJ010000107.1 GCA_944321975.1 uncultured Paraprevotella sp. | reverse complement strand
TGGTTCAGGAAGCGTTCCGTGCCGTCGGACTGCGTGATGCGGTTGATCTGGTGGTTCAGTTCCGGTGCGGCGGAGAGGGTCACCGAAGGCAGGTAGTTGGCTTGGTAGAAACGATAGTTCCAATAGGCGGCCAGATAGGTGTGGCGCGCCGACTGGGCCTCGGGGGAGTGCTGCTGTGCCCGCGCGATGGCCTCGGCCAGCGTGAGTTCCAGGGGAGCCTCGGCTGCCGCGGTTCCTCCGTGGAGCAGGGTGGCTATGATCGCGATGGTAGTTTTCAGTTGCATGTCTTCCAAGGTTGCGTGATACGTCTTGATTAGAAGCAAAAACCTTGCCAGTTGAATAAATCGTTGAATAGCTTGATTTTATGTATTGTGCGCCTTGTGGCAATGTGTGCGGAATCGCCCGAAAACCGTGCGTTTTCGCACGCGGCCTACAAGCCGGTTCCTCCGGCGGTTCCGATGGCGGCGGGTCTTTCCGGGAGAGAGCCGGTTGGATTCGTCGTTTCGTGTCCATGGGAGGAAAACGGGGGCGCGAGGCTTGTTTGTAAATGTTTTCTAATATTTGGGCTGTGGATTTTCCCGGAAGAAGCCTTCATGGCCTGTTTTTCCGGAGTCCCTTCTCCCGGAACTGTGACTATCTTTTTATTTTATTGTAAATCAACGTTATGTGGATTTCCTTTTTTCTTCGGGTTTTTCTCAAGCGAGCGGAAAATTTCTCGTTTGAGAAAAAAATGCAAATCTCAAGCGAGAAATTTTCCGCTCGCTTGGGCGCGTCGGTTGCGGATGAAGCCATCCGGGGAAATGCTTTGGGAGATCCGTTGCCGGAAGCAAGTGGAATGTAAAAAAAGAGGCATGCCTATTGCAAGGCTGGCATGGCGGAGAAAAGGGGGCGCGGAACCGGACGGCCTGAAAAATCGTGCGTTTCCGCACGTGCAATCCGCCAAAATCCGTATCTTTGCGCTCAGACAGGCGGCATCCCCGCCATCGTCCGCCCCGGCAAGCCGGCGACGGCATGGCGCTTGTCCCGTGTGGTTCGGATAGATTCAAAAAACTATGGAGAAAAAAGGAAAAATACTGGTGGTGGACGACAACGAAGACGTGCTCTTCGCGCTCCACATGCTGTTGGAATCCTATGTGGAGAAAGTCAAGGTGGCCACTCGCCCGGAGAAAATCTTGTCTTTCATGGACTCTTTCCAGCCCGACGTCATCCTGCTGGACATGAACTTCCAGCGCGACATGAGCGGCGGGCAGGAAGGTTTTGACAGCCTGAAAGAAATCCTGAAACACGATCCCGAGGCCGTGGTGGTGTTCATGACGGCCTATTCGGACACGGAGAAAGCCGTGAGGGCCATCAAGGCGGGCGCCACGGACTTCGTGCCCAAGCCATGGGACAAGGAAAAACTGCTGGCCACGCTGTCGTCGGCCATCAAGCTGCGGCAGTCGCGCAAGGAGGTCAGACAATTGCAGGAACGGGTGGAGGTGTTGAACTCGGCCGGCGACGAGGCTCCCTGCCTGATAGGCCGTTCCGCCCCCATGACGGAAGTCATCGGCACCATCCACCGTTTGGCCGGCACGGACGCGAACATCCTGATCCTGGGAGAGAACGGCACGGGCAAGGACGTGGTGGCCCGCACCCTGTGCTACTATTCCCCGCGCCGCACGCAACCCTTCGTGACCATCGACGTGGGGAGCATTCCTGAGAATCTGTTCGAAAGCGAATTGTTCGGATACGAGAAAGGGGCTTTCACCGACGCGCGGAAGGAAAAGGCCGGACGCATGGAGGCGGCCCACGGCGGGACGCTCTTCCTGGACGAGATCGGCAACCTGTCGTTGCCCATGCAGGCCAAGTTGCTGACGGCGTTGGAAAAAAGGGTGATCACGCGGCTGGGGGGGATAGAACAGATTCCGATCGACGTGAGGCTGATTTGTGCGACCAACGCCCATATCCGCGAGGCCGTGGAACAAGGGCGTTTCCGGCAAGATCTGCTCTACCGCGTCAACACCATCGAGTTGCGCATCCCCCCGTTGCGCGAGCGCGGGGAAGACATCCTGCTGCTGGCCGAATTCTTCCTCGGCCGCATGGCGCGGAAATACCACAAGACGGTGACGGGCATCAACCGCGAGGCCCGGCAAAAACTGATGCGCTACGCTTGGCCCGGCAACGTGCGCGAGCTGGAGCATGCCATCGAGCGGGCCGTCATCCTGACGACACATGCCAGCCTGCGTCCGGAGAATTTCATCCTGGAAGCCGCGCCGGCCAAATCCGCCCTGGCGGATGCCGGCGCCGACGACAGCCTCAACCTGGAACAAGTGGAGCGGCAGACCATCGCCAAAGCGCTCAGACGGAGCGAAGGCAACCTGACCCGTGCGGCGGAATACCTGGGCATCACCCGTTATGCCCTTTACCGGAAAATGGAGAAACTGGGCTTATGACGGTTCCTGCTTCTTTCAAGACAGCCGGGTGGGCGTTGTGGTTCATGGCATTGGGGGCTGCGGCGGTCTTTTGCGTGCAGCGGCAGTGGGTCTTCCTGTCGGCCCTGCTGGTCCTGCTGGCCGTCGCGGGCATGGCCGCCCTTTTCCGCCTGCAACAGAAACTGGAGCAACGGGTGGTGCACGTGTTGGAGAGCATTGCCGACCACGACCTGCTGACTTCCTACGTCCCGTCCGGGCATAGCCGGATAGAACGGCGCATGGCGGAACTGGTCGGGACTTTTGTGGGACAGCTCCGTGCGGCCCAAGCCCGGCAGGCCGCCGACCACCAATATTATGAAGCGTTGCTCGACACGGTGGACGCCCTGCTGCTGGTGTGGGACGACGAAGGAGGCATCCGTTGGATGAACAAGGTGGCCGTGCGGAAGCTGCGCGGCTTCCGGCTGCATCATCTGAAGGAACTGGGCGTGTTGAACCCGGCTTTCCCGGACTTCCTGCAACACCTTCGTCCCGGCATCATCCAGTCCATCCGCTTGCGGCAAGGGCAAGGGACGGTGGAACTGGCCGCCACGCTGACCCGCTATCAGACGTCTGGCCGCCAGCTGCATCTGTGCTGCCTGCGCAACGTGTACCCCTTGTTGGAACAGAAGGAGGCGGAATCCTGGCAGAAGCTGGTGAGCGTCCTGACGCACGAGATGATGAACTCGCTGGCTCCCGTCCTGTCCTTGAGCGACACGCTCTGCGACCGGATGGAAGGCCGGAAGGACGAAGACCCGCGCCTGTGGCAGGGATTGTGCACGATCCGCCGCCGCAGCCAGGGGCTGTTGCAATTCATCGAGAATTACCGCACCCTGACGCGGTTGCCACACCCTGTCCGCGTGCCGGTGCGGCTATACGAACTGTTGTCTGACTTGCAGAAGCTCTATCCGCAATGCACGATGGACACGCAGATGGCCGACCGCATGGTGGAAATCGACCGCGGGCAGATGGAACAAGTGTTGATCAACTTGTTGAAAAACGCCGTGGAAGCCACTCAGGGCATGCCGGCGCCGTGCGTCCGCCTGCAGTCCATGATGGTGGAAGGAGAACGGCTGCAATGGCGGGTGGAAGACAACGGGCCGGGCATCCTGCCGGAAGTGGTGGACAAGATCTTTGTGCCTTTTTTCACGACCAAAGCCTCTGGCTGCGGCATCGGGCTTAGCTTGTGCAAGCAGATCGTGGCCAACCACCACGGAACCATCACGGTGCGCAGCGCGCCCGGAAAGGGGGCGGCATTCATCGTGGAACTGCCTCTTGTGAGGGGATGAGGGCGGTTGGCAGACCGGGACGTGTCGGATTCAGGCTCCATCGTGGGCGCCAATGGCTTCGTGGCGCACGACGTGCCGCCCATGGCGGTCGTTGGCGGCCATCCGGCGAAATTCATCAAAGAAGATAGAAGTGAGGGACAATAATAAAAAGAGGAGAGCTATGGGAAATCCTCGGGAAATCCCGCAGACAGGATCTGAAATGAACCGGTGCGCGGCCATGGGCTTCTAATCCATCGCCGCGTTTTTTGATGATCGGTCCTGCCCTGCAGGGACATCCCTGCAAGTTTGAAAGTTCCAGGGCGGCGACCGCGTTTCGGCAGACGGTCGGAGTGAAAAAAGTGGCGTGAGGTGTATGCTACGTGTCTCTTTTATTGTATTTTTGCACCCGAAATATTGTGTGGAGATGAACAGAAAGTCTTTTTTGTTGGTGCTGGCATGGCTATGCAGCCTCACGTTGTCGGCACAACTGTCGCCCAAACGCGAGTTCCGGGGCGCGTGGATTCAGTGTGTGAACTACCAGTTCATGGGGATGGGTACGGCGGAAATGCAGCGTACGCTGGCTTACCAGTTGAACGAGTTGCAGCGGTGCGGCATCAATGCCATCCTGTTTCAGGTGAGGCCGGAGTTCGACGCGCTTTACGCCAGCAGCTTCGAGCCGTGGAGCCGGTATCTCACCGGGCGCCAGGGCACGCCGCCTTCGCCCTATTGGGATCCGTTGCAATGGATGATCGAGCAATGCCATGCGCGGGGCATGGAACTGCATGCCTGGATCAATCCCTACCGCGCCAAGACGAAAGGCACGAAGGAACTCTCGAAGACGCACCCTTATTTCCAGCACCCCGACCGCTATTTTGAGTACGGGGGCATGCTGATCATGGATCCGGGGATTCCCGAGAACCGGGATTATATCTGTAACGTGGTGACGGACATCCTGCTGCGTTATGACGTGGACGGCATACACATGGATGATTATTTCTATCCTTATCCCGAAAAGGGGCTGCGCATCCCCGACGACCAGACTTATGCACGCTACGGGCGCGGCATGGACCGTGAGGACTGGCGGAGGGAGAACGTGAACCGTTTTATCCGTCAGATGCACGGCTGCATCCGCGCCGTCAAGCCTTGGGTGAAGTTCGGGGTGTCTCCTTTCGGGATTTACCGCAACTTGAACAGCGACCCGGTGAGGGGGAGCAACACGCGCGGGCTGCAGAATTATGACGACCTCTATGCCGACGTGCTCAAGTGGGTGGACGAAGGTTGGGTGGATTATAACATCCCGCAGATTTATTGGGAAATCGGCCATCCGGCTGCCGACTATGACACGCTGATCCGTTGGTGGAGCGAACATGCCGGCCGCAGGCCGCTCATCATCGGGCAGGATGTGGACCGCACGGTGGCCAAGGCCGACCCGGCCGATCCGTCGCGCCATCAGATGGAACGCAAGATGGCTTTGCAGCGCTCCTTGCCGAACATCGAAGGCAGTTGCCAATGGTATGCCAAGGCTGTGGTGGACAACAAGGGAAACTATGGCACGATGTTGCGCAATTATTACCACCGCTATCCGGCTTTGCAGCCCGAGATGCCGTGGATTGACCATAAACGGCCCAAGAAAGTGCGCAAACTGACTACGTTGTGGACGGAGGACGGCTACATGCTGTTTTGGCGGGAGCCGAAAGGAAGAGGCGAGCTGAACCGGGCCTGCCGCTATGTGGTTTACCGGTTTGCCGATGGGGAACCGGTCGATTTGAGCTATGCGGAAAACATCGTGGCCATCACGCCGAACACTTTCTATAAGCTGCCTTATGAAGACGGCAGCCGCAAGTACACCTACGTGGTGACGGCCCTCGACCGCCTGCAGAACGAATCGAAAAAGGCGAAGGAAAAAGTGCGTCTGTGACCGCGGCGGGAGAACCTATTCCTTCATATATTCCTTTGGCGTGCAACCCGTGGCGGCTTTGAAATATTTCCCGAAAAAGGAAGCGTTGGGGAAATGCAGCATGTCGCCCACCTGCTGGGCGGTGTATTTCCGGCTTCGGAGCAAGACTTTGGCTTCGAGGACGACATAATCCTTGATCCATTCCTTGGCATAACGCCCGCTGGCCTCGCGCACCACGATGGAAAGGTATTTGGGCGTGAGGCACATCTTGTCGGCATAGAAACTGATTTCGCGCTGTTGCGCATAGTGCTTCTGCACGAGAGAGATGAAACGGTTGAAGATGAAATGCTTCCGGTCGGATGCTTCTTTTTCTTCCATTTCTTTGTCGTGGTCGATGAGCCATTGGTAACCGCTCAGGCAAAGCAGCTTCAGGTAGCAGTCCAGGATTTCATGGGTGAGCCGGTTGGCGGGCTGGCTGATTTTCTTCCGCATCAGGTGGTAGAGGGTGAGCACTTCTTCCATCTCTTTCCCATTGAGGTGAAGGACGGGCTGGCGGTTGAGGAAATTCCGGAACGTGAGGGCGAGGGCTGTGTCTCCGCCATCGAACTGCACGTCTTCCGGATAGACCATGACGGCCATCTGGTAGTCCTCGGAGAAGGAAAGGCATTCCCCGATGGATCCGGGCAGGGCTATCAGCACGTCGTTCTCTTGCAAGTCATATTCAATCAGGTTCAGGCGCACATGCACCAAGCCCCGGGTGCAAAGCATGGTCACGTTGAAGTTTAGCTTGAACGGATAGGGGCTGAGCATGAACCGCGACACGTCGCGTTCGTCCAGCGGTGCGTCGAAATTGTCTGCCAGCATGATTTTGTGGCCTAATACGAGAGTGTCTCCGGTTACAGGCAAGTCGGCGAAGTCCAGGTTTTCGAAAACGTGCGTCTTGTAGTTTTCCATTTCTTTTTCCCCTTTTCTTGAAACAGATGCAATATTAGCAAAAAAAACGCTTCTTTTCCTTTTATCTTCCGTAAAAATCCATCCTTTTGAACATTTTGCCGTCCGGACGGGGCATGCCTCTGTAGGCAGAAAAGGCGAACTTTGCTCTCATGAAACTTAAAAAGCATGAAAATATGAAGAGAATGGAAGGATGGCTGGCCGTGGGGCTGGTGATGACAAGTTTATGGTGTGGATGTGGCGGAGAGGCAGAAAAGGCTTCTGAGCCGGTTCATGCGGTGATGTGTGTGTCTCCTGTGCCAGAAGGCGGAACAACGGCGAAGACGTTGTATGGTGTGGTGCGCGAGGCGGGCGAAGTGAACTTGGGGTTCAAGACTCCGGGACAGATTAGCCGCATTTGTGTCAAGGAAGGGGATGAGGTGCGGAAAGGGCAGCTGGTAGCCGAACTGGACAATGCCGATTATAAGTTGGGCGTGGAAGCCGCGCAGATCCAATTTGACCAATTGAACCGCGAGGTGGAACGCATGAAACGACTGCGTGACAGCAAGAGCCTTTCCGGAAATGATTACGACAAAGCTGTGGCCGGGTTGCGGCAGGTGGAGGTGCAGCTGCAGTCGAACCGCAACAAGTTGGACTACACCCGGCTCTATGCCCC
>CALUNJ010000106.1 GCA_944321975.1 uncultured Paraprevotella sp. | reverse complement strand
AAAAAAATAATCCCCACTGATTTCCTACTGACCCGGAATGTGCGGATGCTCCGGCATGTCGCGGGACCGGGCATGCGGACGGGGTGGATATGGAGCTTTTTTTACAAGCAGGTCAAAGGGAAATGTCGTGGGGGAGCATTGGGGGAAGTTCCGGGGGATGGGGCTGAATGCGTCCTTGGGCGGTTGGCGTAAAAAATCACCGCGGTGCGTTTGTTTGTATGCACAAAACTTCTTGGTTTCCTTGCGCTTTTCGCCGGAAAATGTTTTCTTTGTTTGTCTGTTTCATGATAAAAGTTGCATCTTATGAGCAATACACTACATCGCATCGCAAGGGTGGCAGCTGCCTGCGGCCTGCTGCTTTGTCCCGTGGGTATGTCGGCTCAGGGCTGGTCGTATCCCGAAACCACGCAAGAACTGCCTTATGCCGAGGGCTTGGGCACCGTGGAGTCTCCCTACCTCATTAACTCGGCCCAGCAATTGGCCAATCTTTCATGGCATGTCAATCACGGTTCGACCTACGAGGGGGCTTGTTTTGCCCTGTCTGCCGACATAGACCTCAACCCGGGCTTTACGTTCCTGGCCGACGGCACGGTGGAGGGCGAGGGCGAGCCTCAGGCTTGGGTGCCGATAGGCCACGACTGGGAACAAGGCCATGGTTTTCTCGGGAACTTTGACGGGCGCGGGCATACGGTCAGCGGGCTTTATCTGGACCTGTCGTCTTATTCGGCCAGCGGCTTGTTCGGCACGGCGGGCAGCGAGGAGGTGCCCGTGGAGATCAAGGACGTGCACATCACCAATTCCTATGCCATGAACTCGGCTTTCTCGGATTATTGCTACGCCGGGTTCCTCGTGGGCTACCTGCAGGGCGGCGGTGTCCTGTCGGGGTGCAGCAATGAAGGCCATGCGCTTTGCGACCTTTCGGATGGGGGCACGCAGTCCTACGCGGTGCTGGGCGGCCTGGTGGGCTACCTGCGCGGTGAGGCCGTGGTGGAGGATTGCCGCAACGGCGGTTCCATCAGCCTTGCCGGTTGCGAGGAAGGCATAACCTATGCCGGGAGCCTGTCGCGTGCCGGCGGCATTGTGGGTTATTCCGAAGCGGGCGGCCGCGGCGAGTTCGTCGATTGCGTCAATACCGGCGAAGTGAACAGTTCGGGGGTGGCCGGCGGCATTGTGGGTTACGGCAGTTTCACGTTGTTGTCCGGTCTTGAGAATTCGGCTGCCGTGACGGCCGGATGCTATGCCGGCGGCATCATCGGCAATGGTGTGGATTGGGGCTCAGGCATCTCGGTGGAGCGGTGCGCCAATCGCGGCAATATTGTAGGGCGTTCGGCCCAGTGGACCCTTAACGGCATAGGCGGCATTGCGGGCAGCCTCCAGGGAAATGACGCCATGGGAGTGTCGGGGTGTAGCAACAGCGGCGATGTGTCGCATGTGGGTTGCGAGGTTCGCGAAGGCGTGGCCGGTGGCCTGTTCGGGCATTTCAGCCTTTCTTCCGGGGAGATGGATGATTGCCACAATACGGGCGCGGTGGCAAGCCACTGGTATGGCGGCGGGCTTGTCGGTAATACCGAGTCTGGTTGCCTGACCCTTGTTTCTTGCAGCAACACGGGCGATGTCATTCAGGCGGACGGCGTGGCAGCGCCGGGCTATTTCGGCGGTTTGTTCGGGAGGTGCTACAACAGCGCCTTCACGGCCTGTTCCAACCAAGGGACGGTTTCGGCGGCCAGTGACATGAGCATGGGAGGCGGCTTGTGCGCTGAAGGAAATGGCCTGGCGTATGAGGATTGCCGCAACGAAGGCCGCGTCTCGGCTTATCAGGCGGCAGGCCTGGGCTATACGGATGCCGCCATCGTGCGCGGAAGCAGCAATGCCGGAATGGTTGAGGGGCAGTACGCCTACGGCCTGGTGCACCGGGCGGACACGATTGCCGGCAGCCACAACGAAGCCATGGTCCGTGCCATGCCCGATGCCGGCCATGAGTACGGGTACGCCGCCGGGTTGTGCTACGATGCCGGCTGCGTGGAGCGGTGCTGTAATACGGGCGACGTGGAAGGCTATTCTGTGGCCAGCGGCCTTGTGGAAGAGTTGAAGGGCGTGATGTCCAATTGCTACGTCGTGGCGCGTGTGGCTTCTTCGGAGTCAGTGGGCGGACTTGTGTGGCGTCTTGTCCCGGAGGAGGGCAGACGCATAGCGCACTCTTTCTCGATGGCCGACGTGCAGGTGCTTGCCGCTGAAGGCGGATCCCCGGCGGAACCTTGTGTGGGCATAGTGGCTTGCGCTTTCGACAACGAGTACGCCGGGCGCGATGCCGTGGGTTTCGTCAACTGCCATTACCTTCAGGCCGACGGCTTTTCTCCCGTGGGCGACGCCTACTATAACGACGAGAGTCCCGAAGGGCTTTCGGCTCATTCGGCCGAAGACTTTGCCAGTGGCCGCGTATGCGTCCTTCTCAATGCCGACCAGGCTCCCGCCCCTTGGGGCCAGACGCTGGAACGGGACGCCTATCCGCTGCTCAATGGCGGAGGCAATCCCGGGGGGATGGGCATTTCTGCGCCGGTCATGGATCGCGAGTCGCTCGAGGGCCGGCCGGTCTACGACCTGCAAGGCCGTCCCGTGTCGGCTCCGCTTTCGTCGCTGCGGGGCATCTATGTCGTGGGCGGACAGAAAGTGTTGTTGCCTTGAGTGCTTGCCTTCGCGGCCTAAGCCTGGCTTTGGGGACGTGAAACGCACGCGGGCCGCACCGGGATCCGGCTGGCCGGGCGAAAGGCTTGGCCGGGACGGTGTGGCTCGTGTGACGTGGGTTTAAGTGCCTCGTTCATCTTGCGGGCCAGCCGTCGGCTTGTGTTGAAGCCGTTTGGAATTTCCGTTAAGGGAAGGAACGTATTCTTACAAAACGGTCAATGGGAATGAGGCCGGCGGCTTTTCCGGAACATCCCATCCGGCGGTGTGGAATCGACCTGCTTGAGGTCTGCTCTTTTTTCGCTTGAGGAAAAAAGTTGAATCGCTTGAGAAAAAAATGTGAATCGCTTGAGAGAATTTCTCTTTTTTCAGGGTTTTCTGTCTTTCTTTGATTATCAGAAAGATATAAGTTCCTTTCTTGGAAGCGTTTTTTCCCGGGCAACGTTTCACCGGGAAAATGCGGATTCGTCGGAATCCGTGGCAGGTGGTGTGTGAAAAATGTGTACGGCTGTTCATGACTCCTTATACTTCCGGTTTTCGTGTCGGACATGGGGCGTGGGAACTGGAACGTGTTTGGGACGTAGGCTGGGGGCACATGTTAGGATTTTATAACGTGAAAAAGTTTCGTGTTACGGCAAGAATGATTTTATTTGCATCATTGAACTTACCTTAATGTGATGAATTATGAAGCGAAGCATGTTGTGGGGAATCTGTGTTTTATTCCTTTGTGCCCCGATGATGGGCAGTGGGGCCGTAAATTATGAAAAACTGTGGAAACAAGTAAGGCAATATGAGCGGGAAGACCTGCCGAAGTCGGCTTACAAGGTCGTGGAACAGATTGCGGACCGGGCCGGCCAGGAGGGCGACAAGGGGCAGCGGATGGCAGCTTTGCTCTACGGCTGCAAACTCCGGCAACAAGTCGTGCCGGACAGCTTTTATAATGACATCTTACGTCTGGAACGGCTCAAACGGCAGACGACGGACGAGGTGGAACGGGCGGTGCTGGCTTCCGTGCTGGGCGAGCTTTATGAAAACAACGCGGGACGGAACCGGAACCACAGCACCCGGACGGACGCCCATCCGGACAGCATCCGTGAATGGTCGAGGGCGCAGTTCGAACAGGCGGCTTCGGAAAACTACCGGCTGTCGATGGCCCGTCCAGAGGTGTTGGCCGAGGCCCGGGCGGCCGATTACCTGCCTTTCGTGGAACAAGGGGAAGACGCGGTGTATTTTGACGGTGACCTGCTGAACGTCGTCGGCCGCCGGGCAGCCTGGATGTGGAACGTGGAAGCGGAGGAACGGGATGCCGGACGGCTGGAGGTGTGCGGGCTCATGCTCGAGGTTTACCGCAGGCGGGACAACCGTGAGGCGGAACTGCTGGTGATGCTGGATTCCCTGGACGTGGCCAGCAGCCGGGACAGGTCGTACGTGAGGCAGGAATACGACGGCCGGTCGCCGGAAGTGCGCGAACAATGGGTTCTTTCGTCGCCTTCCTGCAAGGCCTACCGAGAGGTGCTTTCCCGTTTTGCCGACCTGCCGTTGGCGGCTGAGATTTACATCCGGATGCTGGACAACCTGGAGGTGACGGACTCGCTGAAAGTGTCGTGGGCCGGCGAGGGGTATGCCCGCTACAAAGCCTACCCGCGGGCCAAGGTGCTGCTGAACGAGAAGAACGCGCTGGAAGCCCCTTCGGTCTACATGCCTTTCCCGCCGCTGGTGAACCCCGACGTGCCTTTCACCAGCGTGGTGAAGCACCGCAACCTGGCGGGGATGGAACTGCAGTGGTATCTCTTGCCCAGTCCCGTGCCGAGGAACCTGAACGACAAGGAAGAGCGGGCATACATCAAGGAACACGGCCGGCTCATGAAGACGCAGCGGCTGGACTGGGTCCCGCGCCCGGCATGGGCCGAAGTGGAAGACACGGTTGAACTGTCGTGTCCCGGCGTGGGACATTATGCGGTGCTTGGCCGGTTGGACGGCGTGGATCCCGCGTCGGGCGATTTCGTGGCCGATTTCGCTTCTTCCCGCTTCGAAATCATCGACGGCCAGTTGCCGGACAGTACGGATTTCCACACCGTCCTGGACGGGCGCACGGGAAGCCCCGTGGAAGGTGTGACCGTGGAATGGCGAAGCGGTGACAAAGTGGTTCACTCGGCGCTGACCGACGCGGAAGGCAAGGTGCGCTGGGACGGCATCCTTGGCTGGAAAGAAAAGAACAACCGCACCAATCTTTCGGTGAAAGTATATAAGGGAGACGACTGTGCCCATTTGGGTTCAAGTGTCCACATTTCAACGCCTTACCGGGAACGCGACGTGACGAAGGCGAGGGAACGGATCTACACCGACCGCGCCATCTACCGCCCGGGACAGACGGTGTATGTGAGCGGATTGTGCACGGACGAAAGGCGCGGCGAGGAAAAGGCCGTGGCCGGACGGAAGGTCGCGCTGGAACTGCGCGCCCCGAACGGGAAGACCGTGGCCGAACAGACGGTGGAGAGCGACGGCATGGGCACATTCTCGGCCACGTTCACCCTGCCTGCCACCGGTTTGTCGGGAGTTTACTACGTGAGGACCAAGGACAGCCGGACGGACATCACGGTGGAGGAATACAAGCGGCCGACGTTCGAAGTCGTACTGGACGAAGTGGAGACGCACTACCAGGCCGGCGACACGCTGCGGCTGACGGGCGTGGCCATGAACTATAACGGGGTGCCCGTGCGGGGTGCCCGCGTGTCGGCCACTTCCCACGTGTCGTCCTGGTTCTATCGGAACGACACGGGGCGGAAACCATTCCCGCTGGACACGGCGTACACGGACAAGGAGGGACGATTCGCCCTGCATGTGCCGGTCCGCGAGATGGAAGAATGGCAGGTGAGGAGGCCCGGAATGCGCCAGGTGGTGAGCGTGTCCGTGCTGGGGGGAGCCGGTGAGACACAAACGGCCGAGACCTCCTTCCCGCTTTCGGAAGAAGGCATGCAACTGACGTTGGAACAGGCTCCGGGGCTATTCGTGAAAGACAGTTTGCCCGCCATCAAGGCCATGGTGCGGACTGCCGCGGGTATGCCATGGAATGATTCCGTGACGGTGACCTGCGACATCTATCATGCCCCGGAAGGACTGCCCCGGCAGAAAGTGGTGTCTGGCATTAACCTGCCGGCCAACCGTGCGGTGCGGATTTCGGAGTTGTCGGCCCTGCCTTCCGGAAACTATGAGTTCGTGATGCGGGCCACGGCCGAAAAAGACACGGCGGAACTCACTTGGCCGTTTGAACTGTTCAGCATGGGCGACCGCCGTCCGGCCGACGGCATGAAGTCTTTCTTTTATTGCGTGAACGACACCGTCGCGCCTGGCCGGCCGGGATGGCTGAAGGTGGGAAGCGCGGCCGACAGCGTGTCGCTCTACTACATGCTGTTCAGTAAGGAACGCATATTGGAGGAGAAACTCTATCACTTCTCCGACTCCATTCTCGATTTCACTTATCCCGCTTTGCCACAAGACGCAGACGGCCTGCAGGCCGTGTTCTATTTCGTCAAGGACGGGGAAAGCCATGTGTTCAGGCCACATCTCGTGCGGAAACAGCCCGACCGCGGACTGCGGTTGGCATGGGCCACGTTCCGCGACCGCCTGCAGCCGGGCTCGGAAGAAACGTGGAAACTCCGCGTGACGATGCCCGACGGACGCCCGGCGCCGGCACAGCTGATGTCCGTGCTCTACGACGCTTCGCTGGACGGCATCAAGCCGCATGCCTGGAACCTGCTCCGCTATTTCCGCCATTCCTTGCCCAACGTTTCCATCCGGAAAAATTATTGGTTGGGCCAAGGATGGATCAGTTGGGATGCCCCCGTGCATTACCAGCAGGTGAAACCTTTGAGCTTCGACCATTTTTCGTCCGGGATGACGGATTGGGGGTATGCCTTCTTCCCGTCTGTCCTTCATTCGGTGAAGCAGTCGAGTGTGGCTTCGACAGGTGTCCGGATGGAGAAAGCCATTGGAGCTCCTATGGCCAAGTCCAGGACGGTGAACATCGTGAGCGACGAGGCTGCCGTCCTTGCCAATAGTGCCCCCGGAGCCGGGGCCATGTGGGAGGAAAGCGGGCAGCAAGAGGCCGGGAAGGCGGGGACGGCCAGCTTCGCGGTGCGGGGCGACCTGCGCGAGACGGCGTTCTTCTATCCGCGCCTGATGGCGGACTCGGCAGGCGTGGCGACCCTCCACTTCACGTTGCCGGAAGGGCTGACCACCTGGAAGTTCATGGCTTTGGCGCACACAAAGGACATGTTTACGGGCGTATTCTCCGACGAGGTGGTGGCGCAGAAGGACGTGATGGCACAGCTCAACCTGCCGCGCTTTGTGCGCAAAGGCGACCGGGCGACGCTCTCGGCCACACTATTCAATCTGACGGAAGCACCGTTGTCCGGCACGGTGACGATGGAAGTGTTCGACCCCGCCACGGGGAAGACCCTTTGGCAGGAATCCCGGAAGATGACGGTCGGCGCGGATGCCGACACGGTGGCTTCGTTTGTTTATGAACCCGACGGAGCGGTGTCGCTTCCGGCTTGCCGGGTGCTCTTCGCGGCCGGAAGTTATACCGACGG
>CALUNJ010000105.1 GCA_944321975.1 uncultured Paraprevotella sp. | reverse complement strand
CGTTTGGGGCTCGAACCCAAGACCCCAACATTAAAAGTGTTGTGCTCTACCAGCTGAGCTAACGAATCGACCTTGAGCGCATCATTTCTGATTGCGAGTGCAAAGGTACGCTTTTTTAGGGAACGGGCAAAATTTTTTTGCACTTTTTCTTCTTGAATCTTCTTTTAGCCGCGTGTGAAGGATGTTCATGGGATCCGTTGGTTTGTGATATCTTCTTTACCCTCAATAGGTTGTGTCTCGTTGGGCGTTTGCGTTCCTGGGTTGTCGTCTACGGGGGGATTCGTTTCGTGGTCGCGGTCGTTTTTGTTTTTTCTCCTTTTCCGGGCTTCGGAGATGAGCACCCGTCGTTCGTCCCGCTCAATGAAGCGGCGGTAATAGGAGAGGAACAATGTGGTGAGCGGGAGGGCGATGATGAGCCCGATAAGGCCGAGCAGCGCCCCCCACACGGACAAGGCCAGGAGGATGACGGCCGGGTTCAGCCCCATCAGTTTGCCCATGATTTTGGGCACCAGGAAGGCGTCTTCAATGCTTTGGACCACGATGAACACGATGCACGCTCCCAGCATGATGAGCCAGAAATTTTCTCCCGTGTCGTTGGCTTTCAATAGGGCCAGTAGGACGGTGGGGATGAAACCGATGGCCTGCATGTATGGAATGAGGTTGAGGAACCCGATGAACATGCCCAAGGCGATGGCCAGCGGGAAGTCGATGATGAGGAAGCCTATGCTGAAGAGGATGCCCACCAGGAAAGCGACCAAGGCTTGTCCGCGGAAGTAAGAGTCCATCCCGCTTTGTACGTCGTGGACCAGTGCCGACACGAAGCGGCGGCTGCGTTTGGGGACGAGTTTGACCCACCCGCTGGCGATTTTCTCGTAGTCGAGCAAGAAAAAGAACAGGTAGAGTATGACCATGAGAAAACTGATGAGGGTGAGCAGCAGGTCGAAGGTTTGTGCCACGACGTTCCACAATTGTGTCGCGGCCACTTTCAGGGCTTCCATCACGTTGTTTTCATGTAGCAGTTGTATGATGGCGTTTTGGTCGAAGTTCTGCTGCATGAATTTCTCGATGCTGCGCGCCAGCTCGGAGTTGCCCGTTTCCTTGATGAGGTCGGCCATCACGGTGCGGAAGCGCACGAACTCGTCCACAGCCGGCGGGATGATGAGATAGAAGAAGCCGGCGATGGCCGCCAGGATGAGCAGCAGCGTGACGATGATGCTCACGATGCGGTTGCGCAATTTGAGCTTGTATTGGAAAAACTTCACCGTGGGGTAGATCATGTAAGCCAGGAACCAGGCGATGAAAAAGGGGAGGAGCACGGCGCTGAGCAGGTTGATGACGTAGATGGCCAGTCCGATGCCGGCCACGACCATCAGGCCGCGTATGAATTTGTCGAAGGTTATTTCGTTTTCAAGCATGTCGGTTTTCGGGGTTATTGGGGTTGGTTTTTCTTTTGGTCTTTTTCCAGCGCTTTCTGGTAGCAAGAGCGGCAGAGCGGTTCGTAGATGGTCTGTTCGCCCAGCAGGACGCGCTTGTCTTCGTCCACGATGCGGTGGGACACGTAGGCCAGCGCGCCGCAACGGACACAGATGGCATGCACTTTGGTCACTTCGTCTGCCACGGCGCACAAGGCCGGCATCGGGCCGAAAGGCACTCCTTTGAAGTCCAGGTCGAGCCCGGCCACGATGACCCGTGTCCCGCGGTTGGCCAGCTGGTTGCACACGCCGACGAGGTTCTCGTCGAAAAATTGCGCTTCGTCGATTCCCACCACGTCCGTGTCCGAGGCTAAGAGCAGGATGTTTGCCGAAGTGTCCACCGGGGTGGACGGGATGGAGTTGCCTTCGTGGGACACCACGTCGCTTTCGTCATATCTCGTGTCGATGGCGGGTTTGAAGATTTCCACGCTTTGGCGGGCGAACTTGGCCCTTTTCAGCCTTCGTATCAATTCTTCTGTCTTGCCGGAAAACATGGATCCGCAGATGACTTCGATTCTCCCTCTGCGCATCCTTTCCCCTTGGCTTTCGTTGATTGGAGTCATAATGGCGGATGTATGTTCGTTGACGTATTTCTTGCAAAAATAAGCATTAAGCGTGGATAAGAGGATGAAAAAGGCGACAATTTCGCAAACATCTGTTAAATATTGATGCCTGTGGCATAGCGGATGATGTTTTATGCTTATTTTTGTCCGGATTGTCAGCAAAATATGGGAATTCTGTATCTGGTACCCACTCCGGTGGGGAATTTGGAGGACATAACCGGCCGCGCCCTCAGAATCCTGCGGGAGGCCGACTTGATATTGGCTGAGGACACGCGCACGACAGGGGTCTTGCTCAGGCATTATGAGATTAAGAACGCCATGATGGCTTATCATAAATTCAACGAGCATCAGGCGGTGGCCGGGATCATCGGCCGCTTGTTGGCGGGCGAGACGGTGGCCGTGGTTTCCGACGCGGGCACGCCGGGCATTTCCGATCCGGGATTCCTCGTGGCCCGCGAGGCGGTGAAGGCGGGCGTGGAAGTCGTGTGCCTGCCGGGGCCTACGGCTTTCGTGCCGGCGTTGGTGGCTTCGGGGCTTCCGTGTGACCGCTTTTGTTTCGAGGGCTTCCTTCCGGTGAAGAAGGGGCGGGCTACGCGGCTGGCGCAGTTGGCCGGCGAGACCCGCACGATGGTGTTCTATGAGTCGCCCCACCGGGTGCTGAAGACTTTGGCCCAGTTCGCGGAAGTGTTCGGTGCGGAACGCCAGGTGGCCGTCTGCCGTGAGATTTCCAAGATACACGAGGAATGCGTGCGCGGAACACTGGAAGAGGCCGTGGCGCATTTCACGGAAACCGAACCGCGCGGGGAGTTTGTCATCGTGCTGGCCGGTTGCGAGGAAAACAAGAAAAAGAGTGCGAATGAATAAAACTTAAACGTATGAAAAAGGTCTTTTTATGTGCAATGTGCGCAGCCATGCTGGCGTCTTGCAACAATGGGGCAAGCAAGAAGGAGCAGGCCCTGGCCGAGGAACGGGATTCGCTGATGCAGGTCATTAATGACAAAGATTCCGAACTGAACGAGATTATGGGGACGGTGAATGAAATCCAGGAAGGTTTCCGCCGCATCAATGAAGCCGAAGGCCGCATCACGGTGAACAACGGAGACGTGGAGTCGGAGTCGTCGAAGCAGATGATTCGCGAAAACATGCAGTACATCCAGGATGCCATGGCGCAGAACCGTGAGATGATCGACCAGCTGAAAGCCAAGTTGCGCACGAGCAGCATCAATGCCGACAAACTGAAGAAGATGGTGGACGATCTCTCCGCGCAGCTCGAAGCGCAGAAGGTGAGAGTGCAGGAACTTGAAGCCCAGTTGGCCGAGAAGGACATCGTGATTGCCCAACAGGGCGAAGCCATCACGACGTTGAACGAGAATGTGAACACCCTCTCGGAAGAAAACAAGGCCAAGAGCAAGACCGTGGCCGACCAGGACAAGCAGATTCACACGGCGTGGTACGTGTTTGGCACGAAATCGGAACTGAAAGAGCAGAAAATCCTGCAGAAAGGTGATGTGCTGAAGAACGGAGATTTCAACAAGGACTACTTCACGAAGGTGGACATCCGTTACGACAAGGAAATCAAGCTCTATTCCAAGAGTGCCAAGTTGCTCACCAACCATCCTGCCGGCTCATATAAGCTGACGAAGGACAACAAGGGACTGTACGTGCTGCACATCACAAATCCAGACACGTTCTGGAGCGTGAGCAAGTATCTGGTCATCCAGGTGAAGTAAAGGACTTCCGCAAAATTGACGTTTCGCCCCGTTTAAGGACGCCTTAACAGGGCGAAACGTTTTTTGCGCATACCTCTGGTTACAGCAGCAGCAACAGCTGTGCCAGCGACTTTTCGTCTTTCCAGCTCCAGAAGCGGTTTTCGGTCATGCCGCGCAGCAGTTTGCGGCGGGCCTTGTCGTATCGGCTCATGAGGGGGCGCTCCTTGGCCGGCACGATTTCCCCGTCGAGCAGGAAGTAGTATTCCCGTTTCAGGGGAAACAGGCCGGCTTTTTCTTGGACTTCGGTGTTGTTTAGCTCTATCATGCCCAAGATGCCGTTGGCGTCCAGCTGGAAGAAGGGGAGCCCCTCGCCGCTTTGGTCGCGTCCGCCGAAGCCGTCTTTCCGCCCTTCCATTTTATATTTGTCTATGGTCTTGACGCACACCAGCATTTTCCCGCTGTCTTCGGCCACGATGTAGGCCATCTCGTCTTTCACGGGGATGTAGAGGCTGTCGCCGAACTGCACCCTGTGGATGTTGCCCAAGTCGGCTTCTATGGCTTTCCCCTCCTGCATGAAGTAGAACTTGCTGCCATCGAGGTAGATGTTGCCTTTCACTTGCTTCCGGCTGCCGAACATCATGGTCACGGTGGCTTCGCGGAAGGCGGGGTACTCATAGGGGATCGGGGTGCGCTCGTCTATCGGGGCTTGCTGGGCGTGCAAGCCGGGATGGCAAAGAAGGACTGCCGACAAGGAAAGGATGAACGTCTTCATAAGGCTTCGTTTGAAATTCGCGCCATGTGGGTGGCGGAATGGTTTTTCTCTCGGGTGCAAATATACGGATTTCTTGCAAATTCAAGAAGTTTCTGCTTGTTTTCCGCCGGGATTTGTGTATTTTTGTCTTTCGAAAAAAGAAAGGCATTGACGAGATGAAGGAGTTTGTGATTTCCGAGGCCCAGGCCGAAACGGCCGTCTTGGTCGGATTGGTGACCCAAACCCAGGATGAGCGGAAAACGAAAGAGTATTTGGACGAGTTGGAATTCCTGGCCCACACGGCGGGAGCCGTCACCGTGAAACGCTTCACACAGAAAGTGAACGGCCCCAATTCCGTGACCTATGTGGGCAAGGGGAAATTGGAGGAGATACGGGCGTATATCGAGGCGGAGGAAGAAGCCGAGCGCGAGATCGGGATGGTGATCTTCGACGACGAGCTGTCGGCCAAGCAGTTGCGCAATATCGAGAAGGAACTGAAAGTGAAAATCCTCGACCGTACCTCGTTGATCCTCGACATTTTCGCCATGCGGGCGCAGACGGCCAATGCCAAGACGCAGGTGGAACTGGCGCAGTACCGCTACATGTTGCCGCGCCTGCAACGCTTGTGGACCCACCTGGAGCGCCAGGGCGGCGGCTCCGGTTCGGGAGGCGGAAAAGGATCGGTGGGACTGCGCGGGCCGGGCGAGACCCAGCTGGAAATGGACCGCCGCATCATCCTCAACCGCATGTCGCTCCTCAAGCAACGGCTGGCCGACATCGACCGCCAGAAGACCACCCAGCGCAGCAACCGCGGGCGGATGATCCGCGTGGCCCTGGTGGGCTACACGAATGTGGGCAAGAGCACGCTGATGAACCTTCTGGCCAAGAGTGAGGTGTTCGCCGAGAACAAGCTGTTCGCCACGCTGGACACCACCGTGCGCAAGGTCATCATCGACAACCTCCCTTTCCTGCTTTCCGACACGGTGGGTTTTATCCGCAAGTTGCCCACCGACCTGGTGGAGTCGTTCAAAAGCACGCTCGACGAGGTGCGTGAGGCCGACCTGCTGCTGCATGTGGTGGACATCGCCCATCCCGACTTCGAGGAACAGATCCAGGTGGTGGAGAAGACGCTGGCCGACCTGGGATGCGGCGAGAAACCGTCGATGATCGTGTTCAACAAGATTGACGCCTATCGTTGGGTGGAGAAGGACGAGGACGACTTGACGCCCGGCGGAAAGGAGAACGTGTCGCTCGCCGACCTGATGAAAACGTGGATGGCGCGCCGGAGCGAGAACTGCATTTTTATTTCGGCAAGGGAAAAGAAGAACATAGAGGAACTGAAGAAAGTGCTTTATGCCAAGGTGCGGGAACTCCACGTGCAGAAGTACCCCTACAACGATTTCCTCTTTGACAAATATGAAGAAGACGAACCATGAAAGCGGAAAAAACGTTATATTTGCATGGTTAAGAGACGAATGGAACAATACTCGATTTAATAAACAAAACGATTATGGCAAATGCACCAGAATTTAAGTACGCCCCGATGTTCCAAATGGGACAGGACGATACGGAGTACTATTTGCTGACCAAGGACTACGTGTCGGTCGGCGAGTTTGAAGGACACCCCATCCTGAAAGTGGCCCCCGAAGGCTTGACGGCGATGGCCAACGCGGCCTTCCGCGACGTGTCGTTCATGTTGCGCCGCTCGCACAACGAGCAGGTGGCCAAGGTCCTGCACGACCCCGAAGCCAGCGACAATGACAAATACGTGGCCCTGACGTTCCTCCGCAACGCCGAAGTGGCCTGCAAGGGCGTGCTGCCCTTCTGCCAGGACACAGGCACGGCCATCATCCACGGCGAGAAGGGCCAGCAGGTGTGGACGGGCTATTGCGACGAGGAAGCCCTCTCCAAGGGAGTCTACAAGACTTACACGGAAGAAAACCTGCGTTACAGCCAGAACGCCCCGTTGAGCATGTACGAGGAAGTGAACACCAAGTGCAACCTGCCCGCGCAGATCGACATTGAAGCCGCCGAAGGCATGGAATATCGCTTCCTGTGTGTGACCAAGGGAGGCGGTTCGGCCAACAAAACCTACTTGTATCAAGAGACGAAAGCCATCCTGAACCCGGCCACGCTGGTGCCTTTCATGATAGAGAAGATGAAGACTCTCGGCACGGCTGCCTGCCCGCCCTATCACATCGCTTTTGTCATCGGCGGCACTTCGGCCGAAAAGAATCTGCTGACCGTGAAACTGGCTTCGACCCACTACTATGACAACCTGCCCACCACGGGCGATGCCACGGGACGTGCTTTCCGCGATGTCGAGCTGGAGAAGCAAGTGCTGGAAGAAGCGCACAAGATCGGGCTTGGCGCACAGTTCGGCGGCAAGTACTTCGCCCACGACGTGCGCATCATCCGCCTGCCGCGCCACGGCGCTTCCTGCCCGGTGGGCCTGGGCGTGTCTTGCTCGGCCGACCGCAACATCAAGTGCAAGATCAACCGGGACGGCATCTGGATTGAGAAACTCGACAGCAACCCGGGCGAACTGATTCCGGAAGAATTGCGGCAGGCCGGCGAAGGCGAAGTGGTGAAAGTGGACTTGAACCGTCCGATGAGCGAGATTCTCGCCCAGCTCGACCAATATCCCGTGGCCACCCGTCTTTCGCTGAACGGCACGATTATCGTGGGCCGCGACATCGCCCATGCCAAACTGAAAGAGCGTCTCGACCGCGGCGAAGACCTGCCGCAGTACATCAAGGACCATCCTATTTATTACGCAGGTCCTGCCAAGACACCGGCGGGCATGGCTTGCGGTTCCATGGGCCCGACCACGGCCAACCGCATGGATCCCTATGTGGACCTGTTCCAGAGCCATGGCGGTTCGATGATCATGCTGGCCAAAGGCAACCGCAGCCAGGTAGTGACCGACGCCTGCAAGAAGCACGGCGGTTTCTACCTCGGCTCCATCGGCGGCCCGGCGGCCATCCTTGCGCAGAACAACATCAAGAGCATCGAATGCGTGGAATATCCGGAACTGGGCATGGAGGCCATCTGGAA
>CALUNJ010000104.1 GCA_944321975.1 uncultured Paraprevotella sp. | reverse complement strand
GCATCAGGACTTGCCGGTAGTTCCAGCCCACGCTTATCACCGTCGGAAAGGACGGACTGCATGTATAAAGAAACGGCGGGCATCCGTCCGGGACCGCGCCCGGCAGATGCCCGCCGTCCTGAAAAGGACAGCTTAGATACTACCTCACAATGACTTTATATGTCTTTCCTGCCACGTCCACCACGTAGAATCCTTCATCAAGAGCGATACGTTCCTGGTCGCCTGCTGCCGTATGCGACACGATCACCGCACCCGATGCTGTAAACACACGGATGGGCTGCCCGTCGGCTCCGCTCACGACGATGCCGTCTCCAACGCTGCATACCGAGCATTCGTCCGTCGTCCCAACACGTTCGACCCCGACATCGGATGTAGTGGCAAACGTGCCGGTATATTGCGAAATGACCGTTTCGTCCGCATCGTAGGCCGTCATGCGGTAATAATAGTCCGTAGAGGCCGTCAGCCCGTCAATGGTTGCGGTCAGCTGGGTGGAACGTTTCTGTACGATTTGTCCCGTCGCGTCAAAATACAGCGTGCCGGCCAACTCGGTCATCTCCTCGTCCGTAAACACATCCAAGCGGTAGGACTCGGCTCCTTCCTCTGCCGTCCAAGTGAAGCTGACACGGTCGGCCTCCGGAACTGCGGTAATGTCATTGCTGCCGCTCACCGGCGTGAACACGGCAATCAGGCTGCGGTCTCCCTCCACCGTAAAGACGTAAGTGTCTTCCTCGGACACCATTACCCCGTTTTCCGTCCAGCCGGAGAACACATAGCCGGAATTGGCCACGGCCCGCAATTCCGCCTCGTCACCTAACTGATATTCCTGCAAACCATAAATCACGCCCGCGTTCTCGATGTTCTTCACCACGCTGATGGTGATGGGAGCCTCCTCCTCGATGTAATAGAAATCCTTCCACCCCGTGCTGCGGCGGTACATGTCCGATGAATTATAAGGCACATGCAGCTTGCAGGAATTCACGCGCACGCCCTCGAACGTGTTGCTATAGGCCGACGAAGGCTCGGCCCCCTTGCAGTAGATGTCCGTCAGCCCCGCGCAACCGTACAGCGCACGCTCGCCCACCATGTAGAGCGAGGAGGGGAAGACAATCTCCTTCAGCATGCTGCAGTTGTAGAGCGCACCGTAGGGCAGCGACTCGAAGCCCTCCTCGAGCGTGAGCTTCTCCAGCCCGGCGGGCACATAATAGGTCTGGCTGCTGCCGTCCTCCTTGAACTGCACCACGCGCTGCTTCTTGTCGTTGGCCACCGAGCCGAACAGTTCGCCGAAGCTGCTTGCCGTATAGGCCGAGCCGGCGCCGGCGAACGGGAGCGTCAGTTCCTTAAGCTCTGTGAGCAGCATCATGCTCTCCTTTTCCATCACGCCCGCGCTGTCTATCGTCAGGCTCTGCAGATGGTCCATGTCCTTGAAGCACTGTGCGGGCAGCGTCTCCACGCGGTTCAGCGTGAGCGACTTCAGGTTGCGGCAGCGCGAGTTCAGCACGGTCGGGTCGATGTCCGTCTTGGCGTAGATGATGAGCGTGTCCAGGTCGTTCATGAACACGCCGTAACCTCTCCATGTGCCTGTGTAGCCGTTGACGGAGCTGCTGCTCACCTTGTTCATGTTCGAGAAGTAGAGCGTGTCGCAATAGAGGGTGAGCTTCTTGATCTGGGCCGGCAGGGAACGCTTGGTGATTTTATAGGTCCATTCCACCCTGTCCACCGTCTCGGTGTAGGTGGTGTCCCCGGCAAAACTTTCGAAGATTTCGCCCAAGAAAACCCTTTTCTGGCCGGACGAATTCCCTCTTTCCCAAGAAGCGGGAATCACCACGGAACGTACCTTCGGGTATTGTTGGCAGAAGTAATCGTCAATCTCAAGCGAGGATGGATAATAATCCAAGAAAGGCGGTGCGGCTATTTCCGTGATGCCTTCGGGGATGTTGTTTACGTAATACTCTCCATAATAACCGTCCCAATAATACAGTATGCCCGCATAGGACCGATATTTGTCATTCGCCTCATCTACCGTGATGGAAGCCAGCTCCGTGCAACCCTTGAAAGCCTCGTACTCAACAGTTGTCGTGGCGGCCGGGATGTGGATGGTCTTCAGTGCGCTGCAATAGAAAGCGTTTTCCCCGATATATGTCACTCCTTCCGGCAGGCTGATTGAAGTCAAGGCCTTGCAGCCGCCAAAAACGAAGTTGCTAATGTCGGTCAGCTCGCCCGGCAGGTTGACCGAGCGCAGGGACACGCATTCATAAAATGTATAACCGCTTAAGGACTTGATGCCATCCGGCAGGTCGGCCTCCTCCAAGTTAACGCAACCTTGGAATGCATAGGGACCGATAGAGGCCAACGTTTCCGGCAGGTCGATGTGCGCGAACGCGCAATATTGGAAAGCGTAGCTTCCGATATGTTCCAACGAATCGGGAAGCTGCACTGAGACCAGACTCTTGCAGCCCTCGAAAGTCTGGTCCTCAATCCGGCGCACCTGGCCGGGAATCTCTATGGACTGCAGCATGGAGCAGTTTTGGAAGGCCCCCTCGCCGATGGTCTTTACGCTTTCCGGTATGGTCACGCGCTGCAGAAGCTGGCAATTGCTGAAGGCATAGGGCGCGATATGCTCGATGCCTTCGGGAATGACGCATTCCGTGGCGTTCTTCGGGCAGTTGTGATACGTGCCGCCCAGTGCCACTTCGGTCTGCAGGTTGGGGCAGTTCTGGAAGATGCCGTTGCCCACGTGCTGGATGTCAGGCCGGATGTCCACAGTTGTCAGGGCTGTATTGTCGGCGAACGCGTAGCTGCCGATGCTGTCCACTTGCGCCGGGATGGCAAGGGTCTTCAGGTTAGTTGCCCGGAAGGCGCCGTCGCCGATGGCCTCCAGTCCGTCCGGCAACGTGACGGAGGACAGCGATTCGCAACCGTTGAATGCGTAGTATCCGATGACGGTTACGCTGGCAGGCAGCGCGACGGACGCGAGCGAGGAGCAACCTCGGAATGCATCACTCGGCACTTCCTTCACGCCGGCAGGCAATTCCATCGATTGCAAACCGTAGCAATATTGGAACGCACACGGCCCAATCACCAGCACGCTTGCCGGCAGGCGGATGGCGGTGAGGGTGTCGCAGCCTTGGAACGCGTTCGGGGCGATTGTCCGGATGCCGTCCGGCACATCGTATTCGCCGCTTCGGCTGGCCATGCAGGCAAAGATCTTAGAGTTGTAAAGCGGTTCCTTAAGGCTCTGCTGGCAACCGCTATAGGCGTATTCCCCGACATGTTCCACCGATTCGGGCAGGTTGGTTTCCTGCAAGTAAGGACACCCGTAGAAAGCATGGTTGCCGATGTATTTCACGCCTTCCGGCAGTTTTAGGCGTGTGACACCGGAACTGGTGAACGCGTATTCCTTGATGCTGTCGACGCCTGCGGGTAGTTCCACTTCCTTGAGATTGCCGCAACCATTGAAGAATCTTTCCGGCACCACGGTCATGCCCGACGGCAAGGACACGGACGCGAGCGAAGAGCAATTGCTGAATGTATAACCACCCTCAATAGTCGCCCCGTCCGGGATGGATATCGTTTCTAATCCGCTGCCCGAGAACGCTCCACTTCCGATGCTTTCCAGTCCTTCCGGCAAAGCCAGTTCCTTGAGGTTTTCGCATGAGCTAAATGCGTATGCTCCAATTCTTTTCACGCTTTGCGGGATGTGTACGGCGGAGAGGTTGGAACGGTAAAAGGCCCCGTCACCGATGCGTTCCGGATTCCCAGGAATGGTGTATTCCCCGGTTTGGTCTTGGGGCATATAAAAGAATGCCTTCGAGTTATACAACGGTTGTGCTATCGGAGTCCCTTCGAAACATCCGACGGCAATTTTTTCCAGCCCTTCAGGGATGTTGATGCCTTCCATTCCCTTGCAAAAGGAAAAAGCGTGTCCGATTCGTTTCATGCTTTCCGGCAAACGTACCTCAGCGAAAGAGCTGTTGTTCGAAAAAGCATTGTTGCCAATCTCCTCGTACCCTTCGGGAATATGGATGCGTACGAATCCGACGGCATCACGACAAGCAAACGGCGCGATGACCTTGCACCCTTCCGGAAGGGTCAGGAGCCTTCTTCGTATTCCTCTTTTCCTCCTTGGCTTTCATAATAGTCGATGTAGTAGTTGCGCGGGACGTAGTAGAGGGTGGTGCTGTTGTACACCATCCCGTGGAGAGTGGTGTCGCAACCGTTAAACATGTAGTAGTCCGGCTGCCCCACGCCGTCCGCAACCACGACTTTCTTGACCGACGACCAATGTTCGTACCACGGGGCGAAGTATTCCCCCGGCGAAAGCGAGATGCTCCCCGTCCCGGTGATGCTGAGCACTCCGGTCTCCGTGTCCAGGGAATACCGCGTCTGCGGGCCGCAAGCACCTTCATACACCGTGGCAAATGCCGGCCACACGGGAAGCAGCATCGCCAACCACATCAAAAAGTGTCTCTTTTTCATGTCTTTCCTTTCTTCTTTACCGCACGGGCAATCTGCCCGCACGGGGTCCGGCCTATAGCACTTCCCAAGATTCGGCTGGTTTATAAAAAAGGATGACGTGGGAAGTCTGTACTTCTCGCTCATCCCACATTCAGGCCTTCGCATTGCCCCCATTCCAGGATGAGCAACGCAGCCAGCCCACGTCAAGATGATATTATGCAAAATGCGGGATGGCATACAAACGCCATCCGTGCATTCGGGATAATACACCCACGTGAACGTTCTCGTTGCCGTATCTTCCGGAATAGTTTCAAAGTTGCGAAGTTTGAATGTGGAAGAAAACGTCCGTAAACGTCCTTTGCCTCAAAGTAGACCCGCTATCTCCACCGGGCCGGCTGGTCTGACGGCAAAGTTAAGAAATTTTCCTCATCCGGCCACATTTTCCCGCGCTTTTTTTTACAAAAAAAAGCCGCTACCGGGAAACGGCAACGGCTATACTTTTTATATTATAGAGACGACTTAGCTCAGGAAGCCCAGCAGCACACCGGCGGCCACGGCCGAACCGATCACACCGGCCACGTTCGGTCCCATGGCGTGCATCAACAGGTAGTTCTTGGAGTCGTATTCCAAGCCCAGGTTCTGCGAGATGCGGGCCGCCATCGGCACGGCGGACACGCCGGCGTTTCCGATGAGCGGGTTGATCTTCTTGCTTTTCGGCAAGAAGAGGTTGAAGAACTTCACGAACAAGACACCCGATGCCGTGGCGATGATGAAAGCCAAGGCGCCGAGCATGAAAATCTTGATGGTGTCCCACGTGAGGAACTCGCTCGCCTGCGTGGAGCAACCCACCGTCAGGCCGAGCAGCATCACGATGGTGTCGTTCAGCGCGCTGCCGGCCGTCTTGGCCAGACGGGTCGTCTTCGTGCTTTCTTTCAACAGGTTACCGAAGAACAGCATACCCAGCAACGGAAGGCCGGACGGCACGATGAACGCCGTCATGAGCAAGCCCACGATGGGGAAAATGATTTTCTCCGTCTGCGACACCTCGCGCGCCGGCTTCATCCGGATGAGCCGCTCCTTCTTCGTGGTGAGCAGGCGCATCAAAGGCGGCTGGATGACCGGCACCAAAGCCATATAAGAGTAAGCACACACCGCGATGGCCCCCATCAGGTTCGGCGAAAGTTTGGACGAGAGGAAGATGGCCGTAGGACCGTCCGCCCCGCCGATGATGGCGATGCCGGCGGCCTGGTTCGGCTCGAACCCCATGGCCAGGGCAATCATATACGCGCCGAAGATGCCGAACTGCGCGGCCGCGCCCACCAGCAACAGCTTCGGGTTGGCAATCAAGGCCGAAAAGTCCGTCATGGCCCCGATGCCCAGGAACACGAGCGGCGGATACCAGCCGTTCTTCACGCCCGAATAGAAGAAGTTCAGCACGGAATTGTCTTCATACAGTCCTATTTCCAGCCCCACGGCCTTGAACGGGATGTTTCCCAGGATGATGCCCAACCCGATAGGGATCAACAACAAAGGCTCAAAGTCCTTTTTGATGGCTAACCACAGGAAGAACGCGCCCGCCAGAATCATGCCCCAGTTGCCCCATTCGGCACACGCGAATCCTGTATAGGTAAGGAAGTCGGCCAGCTTTGCTCCGATGAAATCAAATATTTCCATACGCTTAACCGATTGTTACCAAGATTGCACCTTCACGGACGGAATCGCCCTTGCTGACATGCACGGCGGTGATGGTTCCGTCGCATTCCGCACCGATGTTATTTTCCATCTTCATGGCTTCGAGCACCACGACCGTATCCCCTTTCTTGACGGCTTGTCCCACATTGACGGCCACGGCATTGATCGTGCCGGGCAGCGGGGCGCGCACGGCTGTGCCTTTGCCCGTTTGGGGTTCCGGCTGTTGGGCATCGGCCGCCGGCGTCACCGGCCCATGATGCACATGGGCCACCGGACGCACCACCGGCTTGTGGGTCAGGTGCATCGGACGCTCCATTTCCACCTCAAACGGGATCCCGTTGACTTCCACTTTGGCCAAGTTACCTTCTACTTCCTCTATTTTCACGACGTACTCGGCTCCTTTCACTTTATATTTATATTCTTTCATGACGTTCATTTTTGATTGGTGATAAAACTGATTAATGCAAATTCTCCGGCCATTCCCTCATGGTGAACCCTTTCGCGCTCCATTCCGAGTATTCGTCCGTGTGATAAGTCAGGACGTTGCTCTCCACATCATGCACATCTTCTTCGTATTCCTTCAATGCCATGGCGATGAGGGCCATATACACTTTCATGTCCACGCCTTTGGTTTCCAGTCCCTGCTTAGCCATCACGGCTGCCTTGTCGGCCTGGTCGCGCACGGCGCGGATGGCCCGCACGCGCGACATCTTCGACAACATCGTCCACGCATAACCAAACAACCGGAAGAACACGTAAAGCGCGACAAGAGATGTAAACACCACGCCCATGGCGATAATGGACATCGCTATGCCGTGGGGGTCTTTTTCCTTCCATTCGGCGATTTTGTCCTCCCCTTGGCCTTGTCCCACGTTGGGCGAGCCCGGAGTGGCTTCCTCCCCCTCCAGCACCAGCCACTTATAGCCGTCGCCGTCGGCATCGTATATCCGCGCATAGGCTTGGTTCTCGGCCAAAGGCGGCACGGTCACCGAGTCGAGCAACGTCTTGCCGTTCCCGTCAAAGAGGGCGATGAAGTTCGGCTTTCCCGGCTCCAGCCTGAAATTGGTATGCACCGTGCCCAGGTTCGTCCGTCCGTCGGCAAAAAACACGATGCGCTGCTGCGCCGACAGGTTGGTCCGCGAATCCCCCTTCGGGATGAGCGACATCAGTTTCACCCGTTCCGGCACGGAGAGTTCCGCGTTCAATGCCTCGCGGTTGGTGGTCAGGTAACAATTGCGAATGTTGATGGTTCCCCACGAGGTGTTGGCGATTTCAATCCAGCCGGAACGCCCGCCGTACTCGTCAATGAGGCCGTTCGTGTTCGACACCACCACCTCGCTGATCTTGAAGCTCCGCGCTCCTTGGCCAAAAGCGGCTGCCACCACGGCCAACCCCATGAGGATGCCTAAAAATCTTTTATGTATCATCATCTTGGTTTTAACGGATTACAATGGTATGTTCCCGTGTTTTTTCACGGGATTGGAAAGTTTCTTTGTCTGCAGTTGTGCCAGGGCACGGATGACGCGGAAGCGCGTGTTGCGCGGCTCGATCACGTCGTCGATATAGCCATACTTCGCCGCCTGGTAGG
>CALUNJ010000103.1 GCA_944321975.1 uncultured Paraprevotella sp. | reverse complement strand
CTCATAAAGCGGGTAAAGCTTGTCGGCCGCCCTGTGCACCCAGTCATTGAGGGTGGAGGTGGAAAGCTTCACCCCCGCATCCGCGTACATCTTCACGGGGCAGTAGAAATTTAGTGGGGATTATCCGAATGTTTGCAGTGCTGAAGCGGAAGAGGTCGTTACGGCCTCGCGAGAGGGAAAAGGCAAACGTGGCGGAATAGGCTGAAATCGCGCTCAAAAGGAACGAATAATTCTCTCTTGAGATTCACATTTTTTTTGCTTGAGAAAAAAGTGTGAATCACTTGAGAAAAATCCGAGTGTTTCAAAATATGTTGTATGTTGTTGATTATTAACAGAATAATATTTCATCTTCGAAATACGGCATATTGGCTGTCCCCACTGAATTTCTACTGCCTCTAAATTTCGGGCCAGTCCGCTTGGAGGGATAACAAAAAAAGACACTCAAGAGTGGAAGCCTCCCAAATGCCTTTTCTCGTTTGAAGCAATTTTGCTTGCTTTGGTAGCGGGACCGGGGATTGAACCCGGGACCTCATGATTATGAATCATGCGCTCTAACCAGCTGAGCTATCCCGCCATCCTTGCGTTTGCGGTTGCAAAGGTACGCATTATTTTTATATCGTCAAAATAAAAATGCATTTTTCTGCGGGTGCGCGGTTGATTTTGGCGTGCCGGGGCTTGCAAGGGCCGTGCGGGCGGCACGGCGGCCATTGGAGCCATGCGGGGGCTTAGCCGGGGGAGGACGGCCTGTCCTGCGGGCCTACGGCCGCCGGATTTTCCTCTTCCGCGTCTCGGGCGTTGCATAAAAACCTCTAAAATATAAGGCTACATTTTATTTTTATGTTAACTTTGCCTTTTGATTCGGACGAACAACATCGGGATGAGATTCATTAAGAAAATAGACATATTCATACTAAAGGCCTATTCCTTGCTTTTTGTCGGCACGTTTTTCATCTGCCTTTTCATCTTCATGATGCAGTTCATGTGGCGTTATGTGGATGAGTTGATCGGCAAAGGATTGACGCTGGACGTGCTCGCGCATTTTTTCTACTATGCCGGGCTGACCCTGATCCCGATGTCGCTTCCTTTGGCCATCCTGCTGGCGTCGTTGATCACGTTCGGGAACTTGGGGGAGCGTTTCGAGTTGCTTTCAATGAAGGCGGCGGGCATCCCGTTGGTGCGCATCCTGCGCCCGCTCATCATTTTCAACAGCCTGCTCTGCGTGGGTTCTTTCTATTTCCAGAATGTGACGGGGCCGGACGCGCAGAAGAAGCTCTCGGCATTGGTGTACTCCATGAAGCAGACTTCGCCGGAACTGGAGATCCCGGAAGGCATCTTCTACAGCGAGATTCCGGGATATAATATTTTCGTGGAAGAGAAAGGGCGGGAGAACGGCATGCTGTATGGCGTGATGATTTATAGCACGACGGATGGGTATGAGGATGCCCAGATCGTGCTGGCGGACTCGGCGGAACTGCAGACGACGGCCGACGAGCGACATCTGATGCTGACGCTCTATGCCGGGGAGCGGTTCCGCAACATGCAGGCGCAAGGCAACATGATGGCTCGTTCGAACGTGCCCTACATGCGGGAGACGTTTGTGAAGGAAACCGACCTCATCCCTTTTGATAACAACTTCGACATGATGGATGCCAACTTGTTCAGCCGGAACGCGCAGACCAAGAACCTGAGGGAGATCGGGCTGGGCATCGACTCGCTGGCGCATCGGACCGACAGCACGGGGCGTGCCTTGTTTGCCTACATGCGGAATTCCACTTATCGCCGCGGCGATGGGGAGAAATTGCAGGATTCGGCCCGGACTGCCGGCCAGGCCGTGGCGTTCGACACGTTGTATAATGAACTTGGCCCCGACCGGCGGCGGAATGTGTTGCGCAATGCCATGCAGAAGGCCTCGGCCGCCACCCATGAATATGAGTTCCGCAGCCTGGTGTCGGGCGACCTTGACCGTTCCATGCGGATCCATGTGGTGGAGTGGCACAAGAAGTTCACGTTGTCGCTGGCCTGTCTGTTCTTCTTTTTCATCGGTGCGCCGCTGGGAGCCATCATCCGCAAGGGTGGATTGGGGGTGCCGGTGGTGGTGTCGGTGGCCATATTCATCTTCTACTACATCGTCAATGTGTCGGGCGAGAAGATGGCCAAGAGCGGCGAATGGATGCCGTGGTTTGGCGAGTGGCTGAGTTCTTTCGTGCTTTGCCCGATAGGGGTCTTTCTCACTTATAAGGCCAACAAGGATTCCGCCGTGTTCAACATCGAGGCCTATGTCAGTGTGGTCCGCCGCATTTTGGGCTTGCGCCTCTCGCGGCATATCGCCCGCAAGGAGGTCATCATCCACGATCCGGACTATCCGGCCATGAAGGCCCGGTTCGTGGGGCTCGCGAAGCGGTGGGCGGATTACGCGCAGGCTGCCGGCCTGCGGCTTCCTCCGAGTTATGTCCGCATTTTCTTCCGCGACCAGGAAGACAAGGCCGTGGCGGCGCTCAACGAGGAACTGGAGGCTTTGGTGGCCATATTGTCCAACAGCCGGGATGCCGTGGTCCTGGATGTGCTGAACAAGATTCCGATCGTCTCCACGCACGCGCATACGCGCCCGTTCCATCGTTACAAGTGGAACTTGGCACTGGGCATCGTGTTCCCATTGGGGGCGTTTTTCTATTTCAGAATATGGATTTACCGGCTCCGGCTGTATCAGGACATCCAGCAAATCCAGAAATGCAGCGAGATGTTGGCCGCCCGGATAGATAAGATTCTACAACCCGAATAATGACAGATAAGCGTTATGGATACATTTAAATTGAATAGCATAGAAGAGGCTGTGGCCGACTTCAAGGCGGGAAAGTTCGTCATCGTGGTAGACGATGAGGACCGCGAGAATGAGGGCGACTTCATCACGTCCGCAGAGATGATCACGCCGGAAAAGGTGAATTTCATGCTTCAGGAGGGGCGGGGGGTGTTGTGCGCGCCCATTTCCATCCAGCGGAGCGAGGAACTGGACTTGCCGCACCAGGTGAGCAACAACACGTCGATCCTGGGCACGCCGTTCACCGTGACCGTCGACAAGCTGGAAGGCTGCACCACCGGGGTTTCGGCCCACGACCGGGCCGCCACGATACGTGCTTTGGCCGACCCGGCATCCAGGCCGGAGGACTTCGGGCGCCCCGGGCACATCAACCCCTTGTATGCACAGGACAAGGGTGTGCTACGCCGCGCCGGCCACACGGAGGCCGCCGTCGACCTGGCGCGCCTGGCCGGTTTGCAGCCGGCAGCCGCCCTGATCGAGATCCTGAATCCGGACGGGACGATGGCCCGCATGCCCGAATTGCAGAAAGTGGCGGAGCGTTTTGGCGTGAAAATCATCGCCATCCGCGACCTGATTGCTTATCGCCTGAAGCAAGAATCCATCGTGGAACGGGGACCGGAAGTGGATATGCCGACGGATTACGGGCACTTCCGCGACATCACCTTCCGGCAGACCAGCAACGGACTGGAACACGTGGCTCTCATCAAGGGGCATTGGGAGCCGGACGAACCGATATTGGTGCGGGTGCATTCCTCTTGTGCCACGGGCGATATCTTTGGCAGCCAGCGTTGCGACTGCGGGGCGCAGCTCCACAAGGCCATGCGCATGGTGGAAGAAGCCGGTAAGGGCGTGATTCTCTACATGAACCAGGAAGGGCGCGGCATCGGGCTGTTCAACAAGATGAAAGCCTACAAGCTGCAAGAGGAAGGGCTGGACACGGTGGATGCCAACGTGCATCTCGGCTTCCTGCCCGATGAACGGGAGTATGGCGTGGGGGCTCAAATCCTCCACGAACTCGGCGTACACAAGATGCGCCTGATGACGAACAATCCGGTCAAGCGCGTGGGGTTGGAAGCCTATGGGCTTGAGATTGTGGAGAATGTGCCCATTGAGGTTCCGGTTACGCCTTATGACGAGAAGTACATGCGCACGAAGAAAGAGCGCATGGGGCACAACTTGCATTTTAACAAGTGACGCGACTTTGTTGGGGAGTAAGTCAAAAAGATAGCCAAAACGGTGAATTTGGAGTAAAAGTGTAGGAATATTCCAAATAAAAGACTAACTTTGCAAATCGTAATGGCAATAGACTAACATTTAAGTAACGAAACTATATGAATCAATTATCAGATCGCTTGAACAGGCTTGCGCCCTCTGCCACGTTGGCCATGTCGCAAAAGAGCAGTGAATTGAAAGCACAAGGCATTGACGTTATCAACCTGAGCGTGGGTGAGCCCGACTTCAATACGCCCGACCATATCAAGGCGGCAGCCATCAAGGCTGTGGAGGAAAACTATTCGCGCTATTCTCCCGTGCCCGGATATCCGGCCTTGCGGGAGGCCATCGCGGCCAAGCTGAAAAACGAGAACGGCTTGGATTATGCGCCTTCCCAGATCCTCTGCTCCAACGGCGCCAAGCAGTCTGTGTGCAACGCGGTGATGGCTTTGGTGAACGCCGGCGACGAGGTGATTATTCCCGCTCCCTACTGGGTGAGCTATCCCCAGATGGTGAAGTTGGCCGAAGGCGAGCCGGTGATCGTGGAAGCCGGCATAGAGCAAGATTTCAAGATCACTCCCGAACAGCTGGAGGCGGCCATCACGCCGAAGACCCGTGCGCTGATTCTTTGCTCGCCCAGCAATCCGACGGGTTCCGTCTATTCCAAGGCTGAACTGGAAGGGCTGGCACGGGTCATCGCGCGCCACGAGCGTGTGGTCGTGATTGCCGACGAAATCTATGAGCACATCAATTATATCGGCAAGCATGAAAGCATCGCGCAGTTTGATGGGATCAAGGACCGCGTGGTCATCGTCAACGGCGTGTCAAAGGCTTATGCCATGACAGGCTGGCGCATCGGTTTCATTGCTGCGCCGGAATGGATTGTGAAGGGATGCAACAAATTGCAAGGGCAGTATACCAGCGGCCCCTGTTCCGTGTCGCAGAAGGCGGCCGAAGCCGCTTACGCCGGCCCGCAACAATGCGTGGAGGATATGCGCCAGGCTTTTGAGCGCCGCAAGAACCTGATCGTGAAGCTGGCCAAGGAGATTCCCGGGTTGGAAGTGAACAACCCGGAGGGTGCCTTTTACCTCTTCCCCAAGTGCAGCTCTTATTTTGGCAAGAAAGATGGTGGCCGCGTCATTCAAAACTCCACCGATTTTGCCATGTATCTGCTTGAAGTGGGCCATGTGGCCACGGTGGGCGGCGACGCGTTTGGCTCGCCCGAATGCTTCCGCATGAGTTATGCCACAAGCGATGAGAACATCGTTGAGGCGATGAAGCGCATCAAGGAGACGTTGGCACGCTTGAAGTAAGTTCCCTCGTCCTCCCTTTCCCGGGTATATAGCCGCAAGGCATCCCCGTCCGTTTCCGGAGGGAGATGCCTTGCGGCTTTCTTTCTTATGATCCGCGTCATGTCTTGGCATGGCGGTTGGCAAAAATCAGAAAAGGCCGTCCGCCAGAGAGGGGCAGGACGACCTTTTTTGAAAAAATGTTTTTAATCTTGTGTAGTTCCTTTTATCCCAAAGAGATGGCACCAGAAGGACAAACATCTGCGCAAGTGCCGCATTCCGTGCAAGCATCAGCATTGATTACATACTTTTCGCCTTCAGAGATGGCACCTACCGGGCATTCGTCGATGCATGTGCCGCATGCTACACAATCATCACCAATTACGTAAGCCATTTTGTTTTGATTTTAATTGTTATTGTAAATTTTGGTTCTAAAACTACCGCAAAGTTAGTATTTAAAAAGAATCCTCCAAAATATTTTATCACTATTTTTGGTGATTTTCGTCTGAAAAGGTTCGGCCGAATGCAATAAGCAATGTATCTTTGCGTTGTATTCTAATAAATGTCAGTGATTCATGAAGAGATTGGTGGCCGTTATCCTTTGCCTGCTATGTCTTGGAAGCGTTGGTGCACAAGAGCGCAAACTTCAGCATCGTCCTTACATCGATCAGCGCCGTTTCCATTATGGTTTCCTTTTCGGCATCCATATGCAGGATTTGGAACTGGAGAATAACGGTTACGTCGATCCGGGGAGCGGTGAGCAATGGTATGCCGACGTGGACAATTACGGGCCGGGGTTCAGTGTCGGCGTGCTGGGGGAGATGAGGCTCAACACTTATTTGGCCTTGCGCCTTGTGCCCACGTTGCATTTCGGCCAGAAGCATGTGTCGTTCCATGAGCAGGTCAGCGGGCGCGACAGCACGCAGAACATCAAGTCTACTTATATCTCTTTCCCGTTGGATCTAAAGTTTTCCGCCCCGCGTTTCAATAATTACCGTCCTTATCTTGTTGCAGGCGTGAATCCGATGGTGGACCTGACGACAAAGAAGCAAGGGGCGTTGCGGATGAAGCCTTTCGATTGCTATGTGGAGGTGGGCATGGGGTGTGACATTTATCTGCCTTTTTTTAAACTTATCCCGGAGCTGAAATTTTGTTTCGGGTTGATGGACATTCTGCAAAGAAACCGCAACGACCTTACGGACAGGTCGCTGCGGAAATTTACAGATTCCTTGGACGGTGCCTCGTCCAAGATGGTTGTGCTGACGTTCTATTTTGAATGAGTGCCTTGCCGTGGCACCATTTGCAGTAAAAGTTCGCCCACGTAGCGTCCGTGTTTTCCCATTTGGGTGCAGTATACATTTTGCCCTTCTGCGTTTTTCATTACTTCGGGCTGTTCGAAGTAGGTATGCGAATGGCCGCCCAGCACGATGTCGATGCCTTGTGTGGCGGGGATTAGCTCGGAATCGTCGGTTCCGTCAATATTCCATCCTAAGTGCGAGAGGCACACGACGAGGTCGCAATGTTCCCGGTCTTTCAGGATGGCGGCTGTTCGGCGTGCGGCGGTGATAGGGTCTTCGTATTTTACGCCCGCGTAGTTTTCTGCGGCCACCATGCCTTCCAATTGTGTTCCCAGTCCAAAGACTCCGATTTTTATTCCGTCGCGTTCGATTGTGGTGTAGGGCTTCACCAGGCCTTCCAGCACGGTGCCTTCCACGTGGTAGTTGGCACAAACGATGGGGAAGTCGGCCATCCGGAAGATGCGTGCCATGTTTTCCAGCCCGAAGTCGAACTCATGGTTCCCGATGGTGGCGGCATCGTAGCGCATCTCGTTCATGAGTTTGATCTCGACTTCTCCCTTGTAGAGGTTATAGTAAGCCGACCCTTGTGAAAAGTCCCCGCTGTCGAAAAGCAGCAAATGGGCGTTCGCAGCCCGCAGGTCGCGCACCAAGGCCGCGCGTCGCACGAATCCGCCCTTGTCGGCCAATGCGGTGTCGGATGAATTGGGGTTGACGGGCATCACGCAACTGTGCGTGTCATTGGTGTGCACGATGTGCAATGACACTTCGCCTTCAGGTATGGTGTATCCCTTGCAGGCCATTCCGCATAAGAGCGAGGCCAGAATGAGTTTGATTCCTTTTGTCATCTTCATCTTGTGTTTTTACTGTACCACGATTCTTCCTTCTATTTTTGCTGAAATCCGCCGTCCTTCGTCCCAATTGTGCCGGATGGCTTCCATGAGCAGGTCGCGTACGGCCATGCGGGTCGTGTTGATCGACAGATGTTTTTTCAGGGCATACATTTTATCGTTTCCTTCCGCCAGGTAGTCCAAGGTGGCGATTACATAGATGCTGTCCTTGGCGACAGGCTTTCCGCCGATTTCTGCGTTCAGCAGCCGTCCGTCTTTGGTGATGACCAGTTTGGCTCCGCTGATGCCTTCCCCGCCCACTGCGGCGATTTGTTGCATGAGCTCGAGCGTTTTCCGTCCGTCCAGCGAGAGCACGCACAAGCGGTTTTCAAACGGGGCGATTTCCAACACGTCGCCATAGGTTATTTTCCCTTCGGGCATGGTGCTCCGCAGTCCTCCGATGTTGCACAGGCCGATGTCGGCCTTTTTGCCGACTCTTGCGGAGGCTTCGCGCAGCACGTCTGCCACGAAGTTGGACAAGGTGCTTTCCGGGCGTCCGGCCTGCATGGAGATTTCGCTTTCGCCCAACACCGGAGACATGATACTGTCCACTTTTTGGCGGTAAGGGGCCACGATGCGCAAGGCTCCGCTGTCGGGGCGGGCATCCAGCCGGCGTGTCACTTCGTGGCGTGTGGCTTTCACCGTCCCCAGGCGATAATGTTGGGCCGACGTGGCAAGAACTGTGCTGCAACATGCTGCCAAGAATAAGATCCTCAATCTGTTCATCGCATTTGTTTTATGATTAGCGTGCCAAAATTACGAAAAAAACGCGGATGCGGGTGGCGTAGGAGAAAAAAAGGGCTTCCACGTTGGTTATTTCACAAAATTGCAGT
>CALUNJ010000102.1 GCA_944321975.1 uncultured Paraprevotella sp. | reverse complement strand
CGAAAAAGCAGTCGATTTTTCGGATGCTTACGAATAATGGCATGTGGGAATGATGATTTTCTCTATTCGCACATGCCATCGTTCTTTCTATTTCTTTAGGAGTCGTATCTTTGAAATTTTCCTTTGTAGCTATGCCCTATATGGCATTTCCTCTTTATTCTGCTGCGGCGTTGTCTGTCAGTTGTTTGATGCCGCCGTTGCTGGAATAGAATGTCACCTCAGTGGTTGCCTTTTTGTCGAATAGCACGTCACTGAGTATCTCCACGTTGCCGAACTGCCCCATGGGGAATTCACCCTTGCAGTATTCTTTGGAGGCATCGAACACGTTCACGGCAATTCTTTCGGGCACATTATAATATACGCCTTCCTCCATTTTCCTTTTTTTCTTGTCGGCTTTCTCGTCTTCCTGCGGTTGGGGCAAGGTGTTCATGCTCTTAAGTGAGAGGTATACCGGGGCGCCGGACAAATCATCGTTGTCCACTGCGCCCAATTTTTGCGAAAAGCGGAACAACACCATTTTGTCGGTGAGCTCGTCTGGGGTGAAGTCAATGGTGAACACTTCTGTGCTGGTATCGGTGGTGCCTTTGAACAGTTGGCTGAGGGCCTGCTCCTGCAACGAGAGCTGGTCGAGCATGATTTTCAGCTGTGCCCCGTCTTTGGGCATGTTGTCGGCTTCGCCTTTGATGAGTGCTTCGCGGCTTTCCCTGATATCATAGATTTCCTCTGCGGTCAGTTCCGCGATTTTGGCATTGCTTCCCGCCGAGAGGATTTCCTGGTTCATATAGTTTCTTGGATTGGGTCGTTTAGGCGCGTCGGTTGCTTCAGGTACGGGCGGGAGGGTTTCTTCTTTCCCCGTGGTGTTGATAGACAGCAGGATGCCGTCGCGTGTCAGTCCTACCAATGGTGCGATGGTTCTTTTTTTCAGTATGATGCTGTATGCTTTTTGGGCATCTGGTACGCCGTAGGGAGCCACTTCGATGCTTTTGATGCGCCACCGTGTGTTGGGTTCCGGGTTTACGTCAGACAGTCTCAGGTATTTGTCGGCGTATTTGTGGAATTCTCCCGGGGTGTAGACTTGTTTTTCAGCTACGACAGTAAACCGCAGAGCTGTGCGGGGCAGGTAGTAAGTCACGCCTTCCACCGTTGCACCGGGGATGTATGGATTTACTTCCGTTTGCGCCGGCAGGCCGAGGGCATAGAGCGCCCATCCGCATAAAAGGGTTCTTGCTTTCATGATTGTATGTTTATGTTTCTTTTTTCAGTCTTTTAAATGCTTGCGGGATAGCTCGTATGATGTCGCCGGCCACCATGCTTTCTTCGCCGAATTGTTCACAGGCGATGTCGCCGGCCAAGCCATGGAGATAGACCCCGAGCCTGCAGGCTTCTCCGGCGGTATAGCCACGCGCCAGCAGTGCGGTGAGGATGCCTGTGAGCACGTCTCCGCTGCCTGCGGTGGCCATGCCAGCGTTGCCGGTGGAATTGATTTGAACCCGTCCTGTGGGGGTGCAGATCATGGTGTAGTGGCCTTTCAAGACGACATAGAGTTGAAGTTGGATGGCCATTTCCCTGGCTTTCGACAGCCGGGTATAGCTGTCCGTGCTGGTTCCCGTCAGTTGGTCTAATTCTTTAGGGTGTGGTGTGAGTATGGCATCTTGCGGGATGTCGGTTTTCCATTCAGGGTGGTTGCCTAATATGTTGAGTGCGTCGGCATCGAGCACCATTTCTCCCGGGTGGTTTCGGATGAAGGTGCGGACGGCTTCTGCCGTTTCCTCATGGGTGCCCAGTCCCGGCCCGATGGCAAGGGCGTCATAAGTGTAGGTGTTGATGGCTTTTGACACAATCATGTCGGACCTGTCGTGGCTCAGTATGGCTTCGGGCACACTGCATTGGAGTATGTCGTTGTTCATGTCCGGTGTGTGTATGGTCAGTTTGCCTACCCCGCTTCTTAGGCAGGCTCTTGCGGCCAGGACGGTAGCCCCTGCCATGCCGTATTGCCCGCTTACGAGCAACGCATGTCCCATGTCGCCTTTATGGGCGAAGGCGGGCCGTGGTTTGAGCAAGCCTGTCACATGCTTTTCCTCTGTCAGGGTGATGCTGGTGTCCATGGTTTCCAATCCTTCGGCGGAGAGCTGGATGTCGAGTATTTCCACCTTGCCGATATAAGGTTGGTTTTCAGTAAAGAAAAACGCCAATTTGGGCAATTGGATGGTCAGCGTGAGGTCTGCATGCACGATGGCTGCCGGATTGTTCCCGGAGTTGTCTTCGCCCATCAGGCCGGAGGGCATGTCGATGCTCACGGTGGTGGCCGGGCTGGCATTTATCCTTTTGACCAGTCCCGCATATCCCCCTTCGAGGGGTTTGTTCAGTCCTGTGCCAAAAAGTCCGTCCAGGATGACATCTCCATGCCGGAGTTCGGGGAATGAGAATTGGGATGAAATTTCGGTGAAGGCCATTCCCGGCAGGTTCTCCAGGCGCTTTTTGTTGGCCAGGCAGTCGTTGCTCAGTCTTCCGGTAATGTTGAAAAGATAGGGTTGCACGGTGTAGCCTGCGGCATGGAGCATCCGGGCGACGGCCAAGGCATCCCCGCCGTTGTTGCCCGGCCCGGCGAATATGAAGAAGCGTGTGGAAGTGTCCCATCGTCGGGCCAGTTCCCGGGTGATGGCTTTTGCCGCCCGTTCCATCAGGTCGGTGGAAGAGACAGGTTCGTGTTCAATAGTGTATTTGTCCAGTTCCTTAAATTGGGTCGAAGTAAGTATCTTCATGATGTGAATACGACTGAATTATAGAAGACAGGCCCGTTTCGAATATAGAAATAAAACCTTGTTTTCTTTCTTATTTCTCTCAGTTTGCACTATCTTTGCACAAAATTAGCAAAAAGATATGGAAACACTTCAGATAAAGGATAAAAAATTTGCCGTGTCTATTCCTGAAGCGGAAATCAGGAGGCAAGTGAAGCGGGTGGCCGGGGAGATCAACCGTGACTTGCGTGGGCGTGAGCCGCTTTTCCTGGCGATTTTGAACGGCTCGTTCATTTTCGCGGCTGATCTGATGCGGGAGGTGGTGCTGCCTTCCCGGATTTCCTTTGTCAAGCTGGCTTCCTATGCCGGCATGTCTTCCACGGGCGAGGTGGTGGATCTGATCGGGCTGGACGCAGAGGTGGAAGGACGCGACGTGGTGATTGTGGAAGACATCGTGGATTCCGGTCTCACGATGAAGCATGTCACGGAGATGTTGCGTTCGCGCAATCCCCGTTCGCTTTCCGTTTGCGCCTTGTTGGTGAAGCCGGACAATTTGCAGGTGGATCTGGACATCCGTTATAAGTGTTTCGAGATTCCCAACGATTTCATTTTGGGCTACGGCCTGGATTATGATGGATTCGGGCGGAACACGCGTGATATCTACACGGTGGTGGAATGAGCCGCAGCCGTGTGGAGAAGCGAGGGACGATTTTTTAGGAAACAATTTATAAATAGAGAAAAGATGAAGAATATTGTGATTTTCGGTGCGCCCGGTTCGGGGAAAGGTACTTATAGCGATGAAATCGTGTCACGTTATGGCATGGAGCATATTTCGACAGGAGACGTGTTGCGCGGTGAAATCAAGAACGGGACGGAATTGGGCAAGGTGGCTAAAGGCTATATCGACAACGGCCAGTTGATCCCGGACGAGCTGATGATTGACATCTTGGCCAAGACCTACGATGCGCTTCCCCAGGGCAAGGGCGTGATCTTCGATGGCTTTCCCCGCACGATAGCCCAGGCCGAGGCGTTGAAGAACATGTTGGCCGAGCGTAAGCATGACATGGGAATGATGGTCGAATTGGTGGTGGACGAAGAGACGCTGATGGCCCGTTTGCTGAACCGTGCCTTGGAACAAGGACGTGCCGACGACAACGAGGAAACCATCAAGAAGCGTTTCGAAGTGTACCGCAACCAGACCGCCCCGTTGGCAGAATGGTTTGAGAAAGAAGGATTGCGGCATGTGTTCACCTGGAAAGGTTCGAAAGACCTGATGCTGGCCGAAATCTTTGAAGCCATTGACGCGGAAAACAAATAATTCGGACTATGGCAGAATCCAATTTTGTCGATTACGTGAAGATATATTGCCGTTCGGGCAGGGGAGGCCGCGGGTCTGCACATATGCGCCGTGCCAAATACGTGCCCAATGGCGGGCCGGACGGCGGAAACGGCGGACGAGGAGGAAACATTTACCTTCGCGGCAACCACAATTATTGGACGTTGCTTCATTTGCGTTATGAACGGCACGTCTTTGCCGGGCATGGAGAGAACGGCTCGAAAGCCCGTTCGTCGGGGAAAGACGGCGAAGACCGTTATATAGACGTCCCTTGTGGCACGGTGGTGTACAACGCCGAGACGGGCGAGTATATTTGCGATGTCACGGAGGACGGGCAAGTCGTTTTGCTGCTCAAAGGCGGACGGGGCGGACTGGGAAACTGGAATTTCCGCACGTCGACCAACCAGGCCCCGCGCTATGCCCAGCCGGGAGAGCCGATGCAGGAGATGACGGTCATCATGGAACTGAAACTGCTGGCCGATGTGGGCTTGGTGGGATTTCCCAATGCGGGTAAATCCACGTTGCTGAGTGCCGTTTCGTCGGCGCGTCCCAAGATTGCCAATTATCCGTTCACTACCTTGGAGCCGAGCCTGGGCATCGTGGCTTATCGTGACAACCAGTCGTTCGTCATGGCCGATATTCCGGGCATCATCGAAGGTGCCAGTGAAGGCAAGGGGCTTGGGCTCCGTTTCTTGCGCCATATTGAACGCAATTCCCTGCTATTGTTCATGGTGCCTGGCGACACGGATGATATCCGCAAGGAATATGAAGTGTTGTTGAAGGAATTGGCCACGTTCAATCCTGAAATGCTGGACAAGCAGCGGGTGCTGGCCATTACGAAGAGTGACTTGCTCGACGCGGAACTGATCCAAATGCTGTCGGAACATCTGCCGGACGTGCCGCATGTGTTTATCTCTTCGGTGTCGGGGATGGGGATTGCGGAACTGAAAGATTTGTTGTGGAAGGAACTGAACAGCGAGAGCAACAAGTTGCAGGCCATTACGGCGCAAGTGGGCATGGTGCACCGCAACAAAGACTTGGGATTATTGCCCGAGGAATTGAAAGCCATGGGCGAGGACGAGGAAATCCAGTTCGTGGATGAAGACGAGGTGGAGGACCTCGAGGACTTTGAATACGAGGAAGACTGGGACGAGGAACCCGATAAATAGGCTTTTGCCGGAGGCGTATGGAACCGGACTTGTTGGCATACGATTTGGGAACCGGCGTTAGGGCTTTCAGCACCGGGCGTGCAGGAGGCTTCAGCACCGGGCCGTTCGCTTCGTTCAATGCGAATGCCTTTTGCGGGGATGATATGCGCGCGGTGCGGCTTAACCGCGAGGGCTTGTGCCGTTTTCTTGGCCTGGACGTTTCGCGGCTGGTGATTCCCCGCCAGGTGCACGGCACTTGCGTGCGCCGTGTCGGTGAGGCTTTCTTCAGGCTGGCTGCGGCGGAGAGGGACGCGGCGCTCGATGGCGTGGATGCCGTGATGACAGATTTGCCGCAGACGTGCGTGGCGGTCTCTACGGCCGACTGCATGCCGTTGTTGTTCCATGATGCGGCGCATCATGCCGTGGCTGCGGTGCATGCCGGTTGGCGCGGCACGCTGCGGCGCATTCCCGAAGTGGCCTTGCAGGCTATGTCCGAAGCGTATGGCACATGTCCTGCCGACGTGCGGGTCGCCATTGGGCCGGGCATTTCCCTTGCGGCCTTTGAAGTGGGCGAGGAGGTGTACGATGCATTCCGCGAAGCGGGCTTCCCGATGGAGGAGGTCGCGCGCCGTTTTCCGGCGGGCGGCGGGCATGCGGAGAAGTGGCATATTGATTTGTTGCGGGCCAATGAGGGCTTGTTGTCGCATTGCGGTGTGCCGGTTTCCAACGTGCGGCGGGCTGGGATCTGCACCTATCTGCATCCGGAGCGTTTCTTTTCGGCTCGCCGTTTGGGCGTCCGTTCCGGGCGTATTTTGAACGGTATCTTTTTGACGGAATGATTAAATGATTTATACCATGATGAAACGTTTTTCTATTTTGTGCCTGTCTTTGTTGCTGGCCTTGTTCTATTCTTTTACGGGGCATCACAAGGAGCGTGTGGATTTCTCACGCGTGGAACGCCGCATGCTTCATATCCCGACGGCCGGTTTGTTTGGCAGCGGGGATTATTTCACCGTGAGCCCTTCCGACTTGGAGCGTGACGGGTGGTGTTTTCCCGTGCTGAGCGGCGTGCTGTTCACTCCGGATTTCCCGCATGAGCCTGCGGGGTGGTATATCATGTCGCCCGACTATCGGCATGAGGTGAAGGCCGCCATGCAGGGTGTGGTTCGTTTGGTGCGTGAGACGGATCTGGGCAAAACGGTCGTAATACTCCATCCCAATGGCTTGGAAACGGTGTATGCCCATCATGCGAAGACGTTGGTGCGTTCGGGAGAGTATGTGTCGGCCGGCCAGGCCGTGGCTTTGGCTGGAGCCGATCATGGCATGGTGTACACCTATTTTACGATGATGGTCAACGGCGTGCCGCTCGACCCTTCCACTTTTGTCCGGCCGGATGGCTTGTTGAAAGACAAAATGGCCGTTTTCCGTTTGGATAAGGACGGCTACGTGCATGCTGCGTTGTGTGCTCCGGGGTCGGTGGAGGAACGTGCGCCGCGTTTCAGCTGGATGCAATCCCCTGTGCTGGTCGATTTGGACCGTCCTTTTTCCGACATGGAACGGCAGCATGTGGGAGTCGCCACGCCGGGGTTGTTTGCGAACTCCTCCTCGTTCACCTTGGATTTGAACCGCATAGGGCAGTGGGCCTACCCCTTGCCTGGCGCCAAGGTGATCAGCCCTTATGGAGGAAAACGGAAGAATCATACGGGCACCGACTTGAAGACGCGTCCGAACGACCACATCCGGGCCGCGTTCGATGGCGTGGTGCGTTTCTCCGACAAATATTCCGCTTACGGCAACATGGTGGTGGTGCGTCATGCCAACGGCTTGGAAACGTGTTATAGCCATAATGCCAAGAATTTGGTGAAGGCGGGCGACCGGGTGAAGGCCGGCGACGTGATCGCCACGGTGGGGCGCACGGGCAGGGCCACGACGGAGCATTGCCATTTCGAAGTGCGGGTGAACGGTGTTCCATTTAACAGCGACTATGTGTTCGACCATGCCCGGCAGGCTTTGAAAACCAGCAAACTGACGTTCAAGCTCAAAGGCAACGGAGGCATCTCGATCAAGGAGGATGACTGATCGGCTGCCTCGGAGGGGGGTAAGGTCGCGCTCAAGGGGAGCGCAGACTTCCTTCAAGTGATTCACATTTTTTTCTCAAGTGAAAAAAATGTGAATCACTTGAGAAAAGTCTACGTGTCTTAAAGACTTTTCATTACGTTGATTCTTAATAAAATAAGGTTTCCTTTGACAAAGGGGATGAAAAAGGGGCGCACTTACCTTTGGATGAGGAAGCGGAAAACAGTTACTCCATTTCCGCATTTCCGGAGTTTCTCCCTAAAGTCCGGGTACACGTGGTGGATAAAATCAAAGGCGGGAAACTTTCCAGCTTCCCGCCTCGCGGCATAAATCATGCAATGTGTTGTTGGGATTATAACTTGTCGTTAGAGCCCAATACGTTCACAATCTTGTGCTCGTAGAGTTTCTTCATGTTGTCGCGGGCCGGGCCCAAATATTTGCGCGGGTCGAATTCGGCCGGTTTCTCAGTCAACACCTTGCGCACGGCAGCCGTCATGGCCAGGCGGGAGTCGGAGTCGATGTTGATCTTGCAAACTGCGCTCTTGGCAGCTTTGCGCAGTTCGTCTTCGGGAATACCGATGGCTGCATCGAGCTTGCCGCCATATTGGTTGATGGTGTCCACCTCTTCCTGGGGAACGGAAGAAGACCCGTGGAGCACGATGGGGAAGCCCGGCAGTTCCTTCATGACGCCATCCAGCACATCGAATGCCAATGGAGGAGGAACCAGACGGCCCGTGGCCGGATCGACGTGGCACTGTTCGGGTTTGAACTTGAAAGCACCGTGCGAAGTGCCGATGGAAATGGCCAGAGAGTCGCAACCGGTCTTGGTCACGAAGTCAACCACTTCTTCCGGACGGGTGTAAGTGTGGTGCTCAGCCACGACCTCGTCTTCCACGCCGGCCAGCACGCCGAGTTCGCCTTCTACTGTCACGTCGTATTGATGTGCATAGTCGACCACCTTCTTCGTCAAGGCCACGTTCTCGTCATACGGCAGGTGGGAACCGTCGATCATGACCGAAGAGAAGCCCATGTCAACACAGTCCTTGCACAGCTCGAAGCTGTC
>CALUNJ010000101.1 GCA_944321975.1 uncultured Paraprevotella sp. | reverse complement strand
CGAAAAAACACGCCGAGTTTCGGATGGATACGGAAGGACACCCTCGGCATCAGTTCGACAAAGCGGTTGTATGAGACCGCATCCGGAAAACAGTCTTTCAGGCTCCCCTGATATAGTTGAGATAGTAGTCCTTGAAGGTGCGGTATGTGCCGAAATGGTAGACACCAAGACGGTCATTATCTCGCTTTCGGACATCCTGCCCGGACGGTTCCGATGCCTTGTGCCGTCTTTCCCGACGGACGGCAGACGAAGGTTTTTTGAGAGTTCGGCACTCAAATTCTTGTCAAATTCATCAATAATACAAAAAACTCTATAACTTTGTCCTTGGTAATCATCGCTTGTTCGTTTTGTAGTATTTTGATTCTCAACTATAAATATACAAAACATCGGCGAGATTACCAACTTTTTCCCAACTCTTCTTATCCCGAACTCGCGTAAAATGTGCAAAATATGCTTGGGGATGGAGTTTCCAAGCCGGCTTGGAGAAGGTGTTTTCTGCCAAAAAGCCGTCCCCGGATATGCGATACACATCCTCCGGGAACGGCTTATGCCACTTCGTTCTAAAAAAATCCGCAATTTATTCTTCGTAAGGCTCGAAATCGTCCTTGCCCACGCCGCAGACCGGGCACACCCAATCTTCGGGAATGTTTTCAAAAGCCGTGCCCGGCTCGATGCCAGACTCAGGATCGCCCACTTCCGGGTCATAGACCCATTGGCACACCGTACAGATATACTTCTTCATCGTTTTAATGGTTTTAAATTTGTAATCACTTGAAAAGTTCTGCAATTATACGACATTTTGGGAAGATAACCGCAGAAAACTCCTCGGCTTTCATTTTTTTAACAGAACCTGCAATTCTTCCACGCCTTCCGATGCGCCCTTCATCAGGTGGTGCATCCGTCCGCCCGAATGTATGCCCGTAACCGGCTTGGGGTCGATGACATAAATCGGGGCCTGTGCGGGTACGTAATTCAGCAATCCTGCGGCGGGGTAGACGTTCAGCGACGTGCCGATGACCACAAACACGTCGGCTTGTTCCGTGACCTCAATGGCCCGTTCGATCATGGGAACCGGTTCGCCAAACCACACGATGAAGGGTCTCAACTGACTGCCGTCCTTCGCCTTGTCGCCCAGTTTCACTTCCCAATGCCCTTTGGGAAGTTCCCTGATGCAGTCCGGGTTGTTGGGGTCGCGGCTCGAGGTCACTTTGGTCAGTTCGCCATGCAGGTGGATCACTTTCGTGCTCCCCGCCCGCTCATGCAGGTTGTCCACGTTCTGTGTAATGATGGTCACGTCGTAATCTTTCTCCATTTCAGCCAGCAGCAGATGCCCGCGGCAAGGTTTCACGTCGGCCAGCTGCCGGCGCCGTTCATTGTAAAACCGGATCACCAGTTCCGGATTGCGGGCGTAACCTTCCGGTGTGGCGACCTCTTCCACGGGATAGCGGTCCCACAATCCGCCCGAATCGCGGAACGTGCTCAAACCGCTCTCGGCCGACATGCCGGCTCCAGTCAAAACAACAACTTTTTTCATCTCTTTCACTTTTTTACCCACAAAAATACATAAAAATAGGCATAAAAGCCTCCCAACGTCAAATAAATCAACTAACTTTGCGCCTTTGGTGAGAAACTTTCATTTAAAGCAAAATAGAATGGACAAAGTAAGTTACGCTTTAGGTCTGGGCATCGGTCACCAACTGAAGAGCATGGGGGCGCAAGACCTTTGTATTGACGATTTTGCGCAAGCCATCAAGGATGTGCTCGGCGACAATGCATTGGCTATATCACATCATGAGGCACAAGGCATCGTGACCCGGTATTTCCAAGAGAAGGAAGCGGCCCTGAACAAGGAGAAAGAGGCCAAAGGCAAGCAAGCCAAGGCCGATGGGGAAAAGTTCCTGAAGGAAAACGCACAAAAGGAAGGCGTGGTGACCACGGCTTCCGGACTGCAATACATGGTGATCCGGGAAGGTGAGGGGAAAAGCCCGAAAGCCACGGACAAAGTGCGTTGCCACTACGAAGGCATGCTCATCGACGGCACGCTTTTCGACAGCAGCCTGCAACGGGGCGAGCCCGCCGATTTCCCGCTCAACGGCGTGATTGCGGGATGGACCGAAGGCCTCCAGTTGATGAAGGAAGGAGCCAAATATCGCTTTTTCATCCCCTATCTGTTGGGGTATGGCGCGGGAGGTGCGGGCAACTCCATCCCGCCTTACAGCACGCTGATATTCGACGTGGAACTGATCAAAGTGCTATAACTCTTAACAAATCATATTTTCAAAACCAAAATGAAAAAAACAGCTTTTATCGCAGCCGCCGGATTGGCTGCACTCATTTCATCTTGTACGTCTTCCACTCCGAAGGCCAACATGCAAAACGATGTGGACTCTTTGAGCTACTCCATCGGTATGGCGCAAACCCAAGGCCTGAAGCCTTATCTGGTGAACCGTCTTGGCGTGGATACCGCTTACCTCGATGAATTTATCAAAGGTCTGAACGAAGGCGCGAATGCCGGCGACGACAAGAAAAAAGTAGCTTATTATGCCGGAATCAACATCGGGCAGCAGATCAGCCAGCAAATGGTAAAGGGCATCAATTACGAAGTCTTCGGCAATGACTCCACACAAACGATCAGCTTGCAAAATTTCATGGCGGGTTTCGTGTCGGGTGTGACGGGCAAAGATGGCCAGATGACCTTGGAGCAGGCTCAGGAGATCGCCCAGGCCAAGATGAAGGAAGTAAAAGCCAAGAGCCTTGAAAAGACCTATGGTGAAAACAAGAAGGCCGGGGAAAAGTTCATGGCGGAAATCGCTAAAAAGGCAGGAATCAAGCAATTGGCCAACGGGGTCTACTATGAAGTGATTACGGAAGGAAAGGGTGAAATCCCGGCCGACACCAGCCGCGTGAAGGTGCACTACGAAGGCAAACTTATCAATGACACGGTATTCGACAGCTCTTACCGCCGCAATTCGCCCACTACGTTCCGTTGCAACCAGGTGATTCCGGGTTGGACCGAAGCCTTGACCCACATGCCTGTCGGCTCCACCTGGATGGTTTACATCCCGCAGGAACAGGCTTATGCTGAAAGGGAAGCCGGACAGATCAAACCGTTCTCTGCCCTGAAGTTCAAGATCGAGCTCTTGAGCATCGAGAAATGATAAAGCCGGAAATGATGAAAGGATTGAAATTCGCGGTTCTTTCACTGGCTCTTCTCGCCTGTTTCGATGGGAATGCAAAGGTGCGGAAGAATAAAAAGGCCAAGAAAGCAGAAGCCGTCAAGGTAGACACTTGTTCCGTGGACACGTTCAGTTATGCCATGGGCATGGCTAACACCCAAGGGCTTAAACAGTTTGTCGCCGGCCGGATGAACGTGGACACCACTTATATGGCCGACTTCATCAAAGGGTTTGAAGCCACCATGTCCGCCGACGAACGGAAGAAACTGGAAGCCTATCATGCAGGATTGCAGATCCGCCGCCAAGTGGAAGAACAAGTCATTCCGGAACTCGACCGCCGTATTGCCGACAATGACTCTGTGAAGACCATCAATCAGGCGCTTTTCCTGGAGGCCTTCAAGAAAACGCTGGCCGGCGAGCCTACGGACATGTCCTTGCGGAAGGCGGAAGACATCGCCCAAAAGCAGATGAAGTATTACACTGACACCAACATGGAGCGCAAATACGGGGAAAACCGACGCGCCGGCGAAGCCTTCTTAAAGGCCAATGCCAAGAAAGACAGCGTGCAGGTGCTTCCCTCCGGTGTGCAATATAAAGTGTTGGTGCAGGGTAGCGGGGAAACTCCCACGGCCACTTCGCGGGTGAAGGTAAACTACGAAGGGCGGTTGGTGGACGGCACGGTCTTCGACAGCTCTTATGAGCGGAAGAAACCGGCAACGTTCGGTTGCAATCAAGTCATCAAAGGCTGGACTGAAGCACTCACACACATGCCCGTAGGTTCCAAGTGGGAAATCTACATCCCGCAGGAAATGGGGTATGGCGCACGCGAGGCCGGAAAGATCAAACCGTTCTCGGCTCTGATTTTCACTGTGGAGCTATTGGGGATTGAGAAATAAAAAGGTTCGCCTGTCCTTCAAAAAAAAGATGCCAAAAGTTATTTTGGCATCTTTTTTTGTTAAAAGCCCATGCGGTTTGCAGAAAAACGGCTATATTTGCTTACACAATGTATAATTGACGACAAAAATAGGACACATGGAAAAGATCGACAATCTGGACAAGAAAATATTGGAAATCATCACTACGAATGCACGCATCCCGTTTAAGGATGTGGCTGCGGAATGCGGCGTGTCGCGTGCGGCCATTCACCAGCGGGTGCAGCGGCTCATCGACTTGGGGGTCATTGTGGGTTCCGGCTACCATGTAGATCCCAAGACTTTGGGCTACAGCACTTGTACCTACGTGGGGGTCATTTTGGAGCGTGGGTCGATGTACAAGCGTGTGGTCGAGGAACTGAATCACATTCCCGAGGTCGTAGAATGTCATTTCACCACCGGGCCTTACACCATGCTCATCAAACTCTACGCTTGTGACAATGCCCATTTGATGGAATTGCTCAACAACAAGCTGCAGGAAATTCCGGGCGTGATTTCCACTGAAACTTTGATTTCGCTTGAACAAAGCATCAACAAGGAGATCCCCATCGTGCTGAACAAAAAGGAATAGGGGCACATGACGAATACCGGCTATTTTGATTGGAAGGCTGGCTATGACCGTTTCCATGATGGTTTCCCGGGATTCCGGGAACAACCCGTCATAGGCATCACGGGAAATTTCGGGGAAAAAGGCTGCGAACTGGCCGAAGGCTATTATGAATCGGTGCTGAGGGCTGGCGGCACGCCGCTGGTCATTCCTCCTTTTGAGGATCGTGACGCCTTGGCGGGGGTGTTGGAACATGTGGATGCGCTCTTGTTTTCCGGAGGCGGCGACCTGAACCCGTTGTTCCTCGGCGAGGAGCCGTTGCCGGAGCTTCATCGCATCAATGCCCGCCGCGACCGGGCCGAACTGTTGCTCATACGTTTGGCCTATGACCGGCAGATTCCCATGTTGGGCATTTGCCGGGGCGTGCAGATGCTGGCCGCCGCGTTGGGCGGTGCGGTGTTCCAGGATGCCTACAGCCAATCCGGCGGGCGGAAACTCCTGAAACACGACCAGCAACTGGATCGGAGCTATGCCTCGCACACCATACAGGTTACGGCGGACAGCTCGATCTTGCGCCCGCTGTTGGGCGACGGCCCGGTGCCCGTCAACTCGTTCCACCACCAGGCAGTCCGCGATGCGGGGCCTCACTTGCGGGTGTGCGCCACTTCGCCTGATGGCCTCATCGAGGCAGTGGAGTCTTCCGAATACAAGTCTGTCCTGGGCGTGCAGTGGCATCCCGAATGTTTCGTCTTGCGTGGCGATGAAAGCATGATGCCCTTGTTTCGCTGGCTTACGGGCGAGGCGGCTTCGTTCCGGCGTGCCAAAGCGCTTCACCGCCGCGTGTTGACGCTCGACAGCCATTGTGACACCCCGATGTTCTTCCCGCAGCATATCCGTTTCGACCGGCGCGACCCCAGGGTGCTGGTGGATTTGCACAAGATGGCCGAAGGGCGGCTGGATGCCACCATCATGGTGGCCTACCTCGAACAAAAGGAGCGCACGGACGAAGCCTTCCTGGCTGCCACGGCCAAAGCAGACCGCATCCTGACGCAAATCGAGGAAATGGCGGCGGCAAACTGCACGGCCCTGGACATTGCCTATACGCCTTCGGATCTTTTCCGCTTGAAGCGTGAAGGCAAGAAAGCCATCATGCTGGGCATCGAGAATGGTTATGCCATCGGCAAGGACTTGTCTCTCCTGGCGCACTTCCGGAACCGCGGCATCGTCTACATGACCTTATGCCACAATGGCGACAACGACATCTGCGACTCTGCCCGCGGGCAGGGCGAACACGGCGGCCTGAGTGCTTTCGGCCGCGAAGTGGTGCAGGAAATGAACCGGCTGGGGCTGATGGTGGATCTTTCCCATGCCGCAGGAAGCAGTTTCTATGATGCGCTGGAACTGAGTGCCGTGCCCGTCGTTTGTTCCCACTCCTCGTGCCGCGCTTTGTGCGACGTGCCGCGCAACCTGACGGACGAACAATTGAAAGCCTTGGCCCGTAAGGGCGGGGTGGCTCAGGTGACGCTCTACAAAGGCTTCTTGCGCAAGGACGGCGAGGCTTCCATCCTCGATGCCATAGAACACCTCAACCACATGGTGAACCTTATGGGCGTGGAGCACGTGGGTATCGGCACGGATTTTGACGGCGACGGCGGCATTCCGGGCTGTGCGTCTGCCTCAGAGGCCATCAACTTCACGCGCCGCCTGTTGGCCGAACGTTACAGCGAGGCGGACATTGCCGGGATATGGGGCGGCAACTTCCTGCGTGTCATGCAAACCGTACAAGACAACCGACAAAAATGAAACGAAACAGACTCATGAGAACAAAAACCATCCAATTCCAATGGGGAGCCGTCTTCGCGGTCCTGCTGGCGTGTTGCACGGCCTGTGGCCACAAGAACCACCGTGGAACGGCGGACGGGAACGACACGATTCCCATGGCGGCCGCTCCGGATTTCAACGCCGACAGCGCCTATCACTACACGGCAGCCCAATGCGCATTCGGCCCGCGCGTGCCCAACACGGAGGCCCACCGCCGTTGCGGCGACTACATCGCGGGGATGTTCAAGCGCTTCGGGGCCACGGTCACCGACCAGCGGGCCGACCTGCGCGCCTTTGACGGCACCCTCCTGAAAGCCCGCAACATCATCGCTTCCTACAATCCGGAGGCCGAAACCCGGCTTCTCATCTGCGGCCATTGGGACAGTCGCCCGTGGGCCGACAACGACCCGGACGAGGCCAATTGGCACAAGCCCGTGCTGGCCGCCAACGATGCCGCCAGCGAAATTGCCGTCATGCTCGAAATGGCACGGCTCATCCAGCGCCATCCCCTGCGGATCGGCGTGGATTTCATTTGCTTCGACGCGGAGGACTACGGCATTCCGCAGTGGTCGGAAGAGGCCGGCTCTGATGCCACCTCGTGGTGTCTCGGCTCGCAGCATTGGGCCGCCAATCCTCATGTGTATGGCTACAAGGCGCGTTTCGGCATCCTGCTCGACATGGTGGGCGGACGCGGCAGCACATTCTCCAAGGAGGGCTATTCCCTCCACTTCGCCTCCCAAGTGGTCGACCTCGTGTGGCAGACGGCGGCACAGATCGGCTACGGGCAGTTCTTCCCTGACCGCCAGGGAGGCTACGTCACAGACGACCATGTGCCCGTGAACCAGATAGCCCAGATCCCCTGCATCGACATCATTCCTTATTTCACCGACGGTGAATCCGGTTTCGGTCCCACGTGGCACACGGTGAACGACAACATGGACCACATCGACCGCCAGGTGTTGAAAGCGGTGGGACAAACTGTATTACAAGTGATCTACAACGAAAACGAACCACAATGAAAACCATTAATGAACTGCAAGACGAAGTCATCGAGGAGTTCGGCGACTTCGACGACTGGATGGACAAATATCAGCTGCTCATCGACTTGGGCGGCGAACAGGAACCGCTTCCCGAAAGGTATAAGACCGACCAGAACCTGATCGACGGCTGCCAAAGCCGCGTGTGGCTCCAGGCCGACTATGCCGGCGGCATCCTGACCTTCCGCGCCGAGAGCGACGCGCTCATCGTGAAGGGCATCGTGGCGTTGCTCGTCCGGGTGTTGGGCGGCCACACCCCGCAGGAAATCCTCGATGCCGACCTTTACTTTATCGACCGCATCGGCCTGAAGGAACATCTTTCGCCCACACGCAGCAACGGGCTGCTGGCCATGTTGAAACAAATGAAGATGTATGCCTTGGCTTTCAAGGCAAAGGAGGAAGACACACTTTAGCGTGTGTCTTCTTTTATTTTATCCTGCTTCCTCCATCCGGTGAAATCCTTCAGGCTGGGAGAAGGAGGACACGGGGCGGTCGGCTGATGAACGCCACATGGGATTCTCCGCAGGAGCCTCCAGCGGAAGGACGCGCTCAAGAGAGACTTGTCCTTCTCTCAAGCGATTCACATTTTTTTTGCTTGAGAAAAAAATGTGAATCGCTTGAGAAAAATCCGGCCGCTTCAATGCGGTTTTATTTTTCTGGGACACAGATAAATAGGTTTCCGGCTACTCTGCGCCTGCTTTGCATTCGGCATCCGTCGGCCGAGCGACACCACCTGCGTCATCGCCGTGGACGGCTGTTTTCCAAAGAAACAAGCGGGGGGAGTGCCGGAAGCGTCATGTGCCGTTTTGCAGGAGCTGGGGCGGTATGTGGCTCCACAAACGGTGCATTACAACTTGCCAGACGCACAGCTGGAGGCCATAGGAAAATACTTTTGAATGGAGGTTATCCGTCCCTACGTCTGGTTTGGCAAGAGCGGAAGGCTGGCCACAAACCGTGCCCCCGTCTCCCGCACCCCAAAACAGGCTCCGGCTCCTGCAGGTTCTCAAGAAGTTGCTGTCCGATTGATTCTTAGGGTGGGCGCACTCGCTTGATCTTGAATGAGGTGAAACGCTTCAAAGTTTGTCTGGGAACCCTTTCCCGGGCGCAAAAGCAATCCTCAGGAACTTTCGGAAAATCATTTCTTTTGCTTTTTATTTGGAGAATTCGGGAAAAAGCCGTACCTTTGCAGTCGAAATCAAGAAAACATATCGCGGAGTGGAGCAGTTGGTAGCTCGCCAGGCTCATAACCTGGAGGTCGTTTGTTCGAGTCAAGCCTCCGCAACACAAG
>CALUNJ010000100.1 GCA_944321975.1 uncultured Paraprevotella sp. | reverse complement strand
ACACTGATACTGGTTCTCCCGAGAGCCAGATTGCATTGTTTTCATACCGTATTTCCCACTTGACGGAGCACATGAAAAAGCACCGTAAAGATTATAGTACTGAAAGGGCTTTGACGATGATGGTCGGCAAGCGCCGCGCGTTGCTGAACTATCTGAAGCGTGGCGACATCGAAAGATACCGCGCCATCGTGAAGGCTCTGGGATTGCGTAAGTAAAATCGCAGCCCCGCTGAAGATTTAACCGCCCTCTGTGAGAAGAGAGCGGTTTTTTTGTTATTTTTGCAGCCAAAGTCGAAAGTTTCATCTTACATTATAATAAATGACATGAGCAAGATTAAGATTAAGGATTTTCTGCCCGACGTGTTGGCCGTGGTGCTGTTCATCGCCATCGGCTTCATCTATTTTTTTCAGCCGACCACCCAAGGACTGACCTTAAGCGGCCATGACCACACCGGCGGCGTGGGAGCCGGCGTGGAGATGCAGGAGTATCAGCAGCGCACGGGGGAGCGCACCCGCTGGACCAACGCGCTGTTTTCGGGGATGCCCACCTACCAGATGGCACCGAGCTATGACTCCACCGACACGCTCGTGGGGCTGCAGCGCGTCTACCAGCTCGGGCTCCCGAACTATGTCATGTATGTGTTCGTCATGCTGCTGGGATTCTACATCCTGATGCGCGCCTTCAATTTCAAACCGTGGATGGCGGCATTGGGAGCCGTGCTGTGGGCGTTTTCCTCTTACTTCTTCATCATCATCGCGGCGGGCCACATCTGGAAGGTCATGGCGCTGGCCTACATTCCGCCCACCATTGCCGGACTGGTGCTCTGCTACCGGGGGAAGCTGCTGTGGGGCGGGCTGGTGACAGCCTTCTTCTTCGCCCTGCAGGTGCTGTCCAACCATGTGCAGATGAGCTACTACTTCCTGCCGGTGATGGGGCTGATGGCAGTGGCCTACCTGATTCAGGCCCTGCGCGAAAAGAAGCTCGCCGGATGGCTGAAGGCCACGGGCGTGCTCGTCGTGGCCGCCGCGCTGGGCGTGGCCATCAACGCGTCCAACCTGTTCCACACCTACCAATACAGCAAGGAGAGCATGCGGAGCAAAAGCGAACTGACCTACAAAAACCGGCAGGACCCGGGCAACCAGACCAAAAGCGGGCTGGAGCGGGACTACATCACGCAATGGAGCTACGGCATCGGCGAGACGTGGACCTTGCTGGTGCCCAACGTGAAGGGCGGAGCTTCCGTGCCCCTCACGGCCAGCAAGACGGCCATGGAGAAGGCCAACCCGCAATACACACCGGTATACCAAGCCCTGACGCAGTATTGGGGCGAACAGCCGGGCACGAGCGGCCCGGTCTATGTGGGGGCGTTCGTGCTGATGCTGTTCGTCCTGGCACTGTTCGTGGTGAAAGGCCCGATGAAGTGGTGCCTGCTGGTGCTGACCGTGTTGTCGGTGATGCTCTCCTGGGGGCACAACTTCATGGGGCTGACCGACTTTTTCCTGGACTACGTGCCAATGTATGACAAATTCCGGGCCGTGGCGTCCATCTTGGTCGTGGCCGAGTTCACCATCCCCCTGCTGGCCATGCTCGGACTGAAGGAAGTGGTGGAACACCCCGAAGTGTTGCAAACCAAATGGAAATTCTACGTCAGCCTGGCCCTGACGGGAGGTATCGCCCTGCTGTTCGCCCTGATGCCCGACGCCTTCTTCGGCAACTATGTGTCATCGGCCGAGATGTCCATGATGCAGGAGGCGGTGTCCAAGGGCTATATCCCGCAGGACATGTTCGGCGGCATCCTGGCCAACCTGCACGAGATGCGCAAGGCCGTGGTGACGGCCGACGCATGGCGCAGCGTGGCCGTCGTGGCCATCGGCGCGCTGTTGCTTTGGCTCTACGGCCGCGGGAAGCTCGGCAGGAGCGTGCTGGCGGGCAGCGTGTTCGTGGTGTGCCTCTTCGACCTGTGGCAGGTGGACAAACGATACCTGAACGACGGCATGTTCAGCGATCCGGTCACCGTGTCGGCCATCGTGCCCAAGACGCCGGCCGACGAGCTGATTCTCCAGGATCCGGAAAAATACTACCGGGTGATGAACCTGGCGGGCAACCCATTTAACGAAAACCGCACTTCATATTACCACAAGAGCATCGGGGGCTACCATGCGGCCAAACTCCGCCGCTACCAGGAAATGATAGAAGAACACATCGCCCCGGAAATGGGCAAGTTTGCCCAAGCCGCAGCCATGACGCAAGGCGACTTGGCGAAGGTGGACGGCGACACGGTGTTCCCCGTGCTGGACATGCTCAACGTGAAATATGCCATCATGGGACAGGAAGGGGGGCAGACGTTCCCCGTGGCCAACCCGCACGCCAACGGCAACGGCTGGTTTGTGAAAGAAGTGCGCTACGTGCCCGATGCCGACCATGAGATCCTGGGCCTGCACGACATCAACCCGAAGGAGACCGCATTGGTGCAGGACAAGTTCAAGCCCACATTGGGCGAGCTGGCTGCCGGGCAGACCGACTCCACCTGCCGGGTGGACCTGACCCGCTATGAAGCCAACGCGTTGGAATTCGACGTGGAGTCGCCCCGGGGCGGAGTGGTCGTCTTCTCGGACATCTACTATCCCGGCTGGCAGGCATGGGTGGACGGGAAACCGGTGGACATCGCCTGCGCAGACTATATCCTGCGGGCCATCAGGGTGGAACCGGGGCGGCATGCGGTGGCCTTCAAATTCGACCCGCAAAGCCTGCACATGACCGAAGCCGTGGCCAACGGAGCCATGATCGTACTGCTGCTGGCACTGCTTTTCGCGCTGGGCCGCACGGCATGGCAACGGAGAAAAGCGGAAAAACAGGAAGCATAATCGCCCCTGAAATACGACCCGGGCGGGAAGGCTGCATTCCGGTGCAACCTTCCCGCCCGGTTTCTGTGCCGGGGGAGGAGAACATCCGGAAGCAGTCGGGCGTGAGGCCACTTAAAGGAACCCGCGTTTGCGACATGAGACGGAGCAATGTGTTTGTGGCCAAGACACGTATGCCTGAGTGATGGCATTGGGGGATTGCAAATTCTGATTTTCTCAGTGGTTCCAGATTACAAGATCCGCCCGAGAGGCCGGGAACTGCCGCCGCCCCCACGCGCAAGGGAACGTCCAAGACCAGCAACAAAGAGGGAGTGGCAACGCCGTCCTCCCCGGAAGGAAGAAACGGCATTGCCACCCCTGCGCATGCCCCTGTGCCTGCACCGTGCAGGCACAGGGGCTTCTTTTTTATTCCTTGATCACTTTGGTGCAATAAGCGTGGTCCGGCGTGTCGACCTTCACGACATAAAGCCCCGGACGCCAGGAGGCGGTGTGGATGCTCCCCGCATGGTCCTGGCGGTAGACCATCTGTCCACTGCCGGAGGTCACGCTGACTCCTTTGACCCCCTCATCGCACACAATGTGCAACTGGTCGCGGAAAGGATTAGGACTGACGCGCAATGTGCCCCTCGCCGCCTCCTCCACACGGGTGGGAAGGCTCTCTTCCACTTGGAACTCATAGGTTCCCGACTGCAACTCAATGACTGCCTTGCCATTCTCGATCCCCTTGAGAATGACTCCCTCGGCCTCTTCGAGCGGACGCCCGCTCTCAGTGATCCCGTCCTTTTCATCCACGACGGGAAGCAGGAGCGTGGCCGTGGTGTTGGCCGGCACCGTGGCCGCATAGCTGATGCGGCCGTCCTCGCCACGCTGCCATTCGCTGCGAATCAGTCCATAGCCGCTTTCATGGGTGGCCTTCACGCGGGTGATGCGTTCCTGTCCGGCGGGGAAGTAGGTGCGCTCGTCCGGTGTCGGCATCAGGAAGAAGTGCTTGAAGCCCGGCTGCGCCTCGTCGGCCTCAATACCGGCCACGCGGCGGAACATCCACTCCGACACCACTCCGTAGGAATAGTGGTTGAACGAGTTCATGTTCCATTCATGCTTGTTGAATCCGCTTTCCTTGGTATAGGAGTCCCAACGCTCCCAGATGGTGGTGGCGCCTTGGTCCACGCTGTAGAGCCAGGACGGGTTCTCGCGTTGCAGCAGTAGGTCGTAAGCCAGGTCGTCCATGCCTTGTTCGCTCAGCGTCTGGTTCAGGATGCTCGTTCCGATGAATCCGGTACTCAGCTTGTAGCCGTTGTTCTCGATTTTCTCGCGCAGGATTTCCCGGGCGCGTTCCACGGAAGTTTCGGGCAGCAGGCCGAATTTCAGGGCCATCAGGTAGGAGGTTTGGGTGGAGACGGCGGGCTGGCCGTTTCCGTCCAGATAGCGTGTCTGCCATTCCGCCCTGATGTTGTCGTACAGTTCCGCATATTTCAGGGAGTCTGCAAAGTACGTGTCTGTCGGCGATTCGCTCAACGCGCCGGCAATCTTGCTCATCAGTTGTGCCACGTTGGCGTAATGGCATACGCAGACATAGCGTGAGTCCGTGTTCTCGTAGGAGAGCCAGTCTCCGGTGGACGTTCCCGCCCCGTTGTATTTGTATTGGCCGTCGCCTTGCAGGGAGAGCCAGTCCATGTAGTGTGTCATGGAAGCGTAGCATTCCTCCAGCACGGCCTGGTCGCCGGTCATGAGATAGACTGTCCAAGGAACGATGACTCCAGCGTCGCCCCAGCCGCCGGTGCCGAATCCCCAGAAGTTGGGGAAGGGGGCGATGTCGGGATAAGCCCCGTCTTCGCGCTGGCTCTGCCGCAGGTCGTTGAGCCACTTGCGGAGGAAGGCGCGGGTGTCGGCATGATAGGTGGCGGCGCGGGCGAACACCTGTATGTCGCCGGTCCAGCCGAGACGCTCGTCGCGCTGCGGGCAGTCGGTGGGCACGCTCAGGAAGTTGTCGCGCTGGCTCCAGCGGATGTTGCTGTAAAGCTGGTTCACGTCGGGATGGCTGGTCTCGAAGGTGGCGTGTTCTTCCAGGTCAGAACCCACGAACTCTCCGGTGAGCTGGCTGATTTCCACGTCGGAGGAGGTCGTGATTTCGCAGTAGCGGAATCCGAAGAAGGTGGTGGACGGTTGGAAGGTCTCGCCGTCTTCCGCGCCTCCCAGCGTGTAGTGCAAGGTGGCTTCCGCCGTGCGCAGGTTATAAGTGTAGAGGCTTCCGCCGGGGCCGTCGTTGAGCCGGTCGGAGGCTCCGTTGTCGTTCAGCATCTCGCCGAACTTGACACGCAGGTTGGTGCCAGGCTGGCCTTTGGCCGTGAAGCGAATCCAGCCGGTCATGTTCTGTCCCAGGTCGAAGAGAGCCGTCTCGCCTGCTTTCAGCCGGAGCGGTTCCGTGCCGGACTGTGTGCGGGTCACGTTGATTTCCCCGTAAGTGGTGCCGGTGGGTTTTGCGCCTTCATACACGGTGACGGTCTTCGGCGTGAGGCGGAATTCATCGCGCACTCTTACCGTCTGCCCGCGGAACGCAGTGATTTCACCGTGGAATTCGGTGTTCTCGGCCGTGAAGTTCCAGCCGGAAGCGTCGTATTCCGGAGACGACCAGTCGCTTTCGCGCCGTGCGTCGTAGGTCTCACCGTTGTAGATGTCGCCCAGGATGAGCGGGCCATAGTAAGAGCTGCTCCAGTCTGTGTCGGTCACGACGTGTTCTACCGTTCCGTCCTCGTATTCTATCCGCAGTTGGGCGATGAAGCCGAGGGTCGGGTTGCTGCCGTACATGCCATGGGCGATGGCGCCGCCCCACCAGCCGTTGCTCACTTGTGCGCCGATGACGTTGCCGCCTTCGCGCATCAAGGAAGTCACGTCATAGGTCATGTAGTTGATTTCCTTCCGGTAGTCCGTCCATCCCGGTTTCAACTCGTCATATATGTCCGATCCGTCCACGCCCACGCGTTTGCCGTTGAGGAAGAGGTCGAACACGCCGAGGGCGGAAGCATAAATCTTGGCCGATTTCACCGCGCCTTTGGTCGTGAAGGCCTTGCGGAAGAGGGGCATTCCCTTTTCCTTGCCGGTCTGCATGGAGCAGGTCTCGTCGTAGGTGGACTGCACGCACAGCATCTTGCTGCCCTCCTTTACCACGATCGTACCGTCGTTGAACGCCATGCCCGCTCCTTCAAAATCCTCGGAGAAGGTCACGGTGCCTTGCGTGTCCTCGGTGTCATTGTAGGTGGTCACCTTGATGTTGTCATAATATGCCGTCTCGTTCATGGTCCGGTCGTAGTAGGCGCGGAAGCCGACGAGGCCGTTGACGAGCCGTCCGGAGGTGTCGGAATAGGTGTCCACGAGCTGCCCGTCGATGTAGGTCTGCACGACATTTCCCCTGACGCTGATTTTCAGGTGATGGAGCGAGTTGGTCAGGTCGGCCTTGCTGAAGAATGCGCCAAGGTCGGCATCGGAGGTGGCGAAGCTGCCGTTGGTCTTCACATGGCGGCGCAGGAACGGGGTGGCCTTGTCGCGTATGTTGATGCCCCACATGTGGAAGTTGTTGGTGTCGTAGCCGGAGAAGATGATGCCCGCGTTGTCGCGTTCGACGATGAAGTCCAGCTCCACGTCATAGGCCAGGTTGGACGTTCCGGGAACGACGTACCACGAATAGGAGTTCTCGATGAGCAGACGTCCGTCCTGGATTTGTCCCGCAGTGAAGGGGTTGGTTCCGTCCGAGAAGTCTTCGCTGATCAGGACTTCCGGCGTGTCACCGTCCAGATTCGTTACGGTGAAATGGTCGAAATAGGCCCGCTCCGGGTTGTTCGGGTCGTTTAAGGCCCGGTCTTGACGAATACCTACTTGCCCATAGCCGTAAGTTCCTCCGTCCGGTTCATTGCGGGTGTCCACCAATATGTCATCTATATAGGTGCGGGCCACGCCTCCGTCCACTTCGATACGCAAGTGATAAGTCTGGTGCAACTGCACATTGATGAGCGGACGCAGGTCGATTTCCGCCAGACAAGTGGCATCCGCCAGGTTGGGGCCGCGCCATACGTGCGGACGGAGGCGGGGATAGCCAGCTTCGAGGTTCACTTGCCACATATAGTAGTGGCTGTGGGCTTCGTTCGATCCGAAGATGATTCCGGCGGAGAGATTGTCAATCTCAAAGTCGGTCTCGATGGTGTAGCGGGTGATGCCTGTGTCTTCATCTCCGGATTCTGTCTTATACCAAGAAGCCGTGTTGACGAACAGACGACCGTCCGTGACAGTTCCGCTGGTGAAGGGATTTGAACTGTCCGAGAAATCCTCGCTGATGAGCGTTTCCGGGGTTTCACCGGCAAGATTGCTCACGGTGATGTTGTCGAAGTAGGCACGTTCGGCACCATATTCCCAAATTCCGATATTTCCATAGCCGTAGTTCCCGCCATCGGGATTGATGCGCGTGTCCACCAGCACATCTTCTATATAGGTATAGGCGGTGTGGCCGTCTACCTCGATACGCAAGTGGTACGTCTGGTGCTGTTGCAAGTCGATGAGCGGACGCAGGTCAATCTCCTCCAGACAAGTGGCGAACTGCTGGTCGCCGCGGTAAACGTGCGGACGGAGGCGGGCATATCCCGTCTCAAAGTTGATTTGCCACATATAATAATGGCTTTGGTCCTCGCTGGCGGCGAAAATCACGCCGGTGGAAATATTGTCCACCTCAAAGTCCGCCTCTACGGAATAGTGGTGGATGCCCTCTTCCGAAGAAGCCAGTGGCGTGTCGGTGGCTTGAATCCAGCGTGCGCCGTTCCATCCGCCGCCCATCAGGCCGGTCTCGAAGTAGGCCTCTTCGGTAGACGTGGATTCGCCGCCCTTGTTGTCCCACACGGTGACGGTCCAGTAATAACGGGTGGAGGGCTGCAGCTTGCCGCCTTCGTAGGCCACGTCAATCTGCCTGTCGGACGCTACACGTCCGGAACTCCACACCTGTTCGGTACATGCCGCATCGGAAAATACGGTAATTTCGTACGCCGTTTGTTTCACTCCGCGTTCGTCGCCGGCATCCATGCGCCAGCTGAACATCGGCTTCTCCACATCGATGCCCACGGGGTTCTTCACGGCTTCCGTGCGCAGCCGCTCCACTTCAAGGGCATCCAACGTCTGCATGCCCCCCCACAGCCCGACGGCGCACAGCCATGCCGCACGGCGGAAAAACACAGGAGTCCATGAGTTTCTTTTTCGTTCCATGATATTCATGTTTCCAATTTTAAGTTTAAAAAAGAGATAAAAGGTTTCGCTGGCAAAGTTAACGCCATCCGCCTTTCATGCCGTGGAATATATCCCCAAAAGGGTGGAAAATATCGTCAATCCGCCTTTCTGGAACCGCAAAGAGGCATGAAAAACCGTCTCATGAGAATTTATTCCCCCTTCTCCACGCCTCCGACATCCGGATTTCCCGGTGCGGCCCGCCGTCATATTCCGTCGGTGACATCCCGAACTCTTCCTTGAAACACTTGAGTGTCATAAGCCACGGCCGAAACCGAAGCCCCGCCCGGGAAAGCATCGCACAAGTTCCGCCCCTTTTCCTGGATGAGCGAGACCGTCATGGTTCTTATCCCATAATCGAAAAGGCTAATACGTTAATCACAGGACAAAATTAAGCGGAAAATGGAAACCCGGGGGCAAAACCCTCGCAATCACAATCAAAAAAGCAGGCGCATCCGAAAAACGCGCCCGCCACACTTGTATGAGAAACCCGCGAATCAACCGCCATGCAATATCATTTCCTCATAACCTTCGCCGACAATCTATTTGCCGACCAACACCACGCCGCCGTTCTTGGGAATGGAAAGTTTCATCATCCCGTCCTTACCCACGTGGCATTCCGTCAATCTTCCTTGTAGTTTCTCATCATCCTCATAGCTTTCCACGGTCTCGCCGGCCGCAAACATCGGCAACGGAACTTTCACTTCCACAGCCTCATCCCGGGCATTCACTCCGGCCACATACCACGTGTCGCCATGACGGCGCGCCAGAA
>CALUNJ010000099.1 GCA_944321975.1 uncultured Paraprevotella sp. | reverse complement strand
AAAGCCTTGCAGGTATGCCAAAATGGGGCTACCTTTGCATCGTTATCCTGAAAACAATCTTTTTACCTTAAACAAAACTAATACCTAAAAAACTAAAGAATGCGGGTCGCTGTGAAGCGGCCCGCATTTCTTTGATCCCCCATAGGCACATAAAGACCCGGACTTTTGAAGGACAACAGAATCTAACCACATGATGAACAAGAAGATGGCACGTACTTGATGGAGCCGAACAGGTGGGCTCGCCCGGAAAGCAGCGTGCCGCAGTTGCCGGCGGCGTCCGTCGCGCCGGAAGAGAGCCGCCTGGCCTTGGGCCACGGGTGCAGCCCCCGTCGACGAATCCCCCGCGCCGGAAGTTGGAGGGCATCCAGCGCAGGTTGGGCAGGATGTCCTTCTCCCGCTCGAACTGCCGCCTGGCGGGCTCGGAGGACGGCCGTGTCATATTCCGTGCGCAGCCAATTGCCCACCTGGTGCGAGGCGATGGGCATGACCTCTTTCTTCCACTGTTCGAACGGCTTTAGATTGCCGTTTGAACCCAAATCATTAGACCGCATTAAGTGACATTTCTGCTTGCGTGGATGCTCCTCCGGCATCTTGCCCACTTCTGCCAGCGCCTTGCTCCCCGCCTTGGCTCAATGTAGCCCGCCATCGCCAAGCCGTGAAGCAATACGCAAAGCATAAGCGGACAATCTGCCAAAAGCCTAATGACCGATTTGGGCTGAATCCAGCAGCCGCCGGGCCATGTCGTTTTACATGCGGTGGACCTTGAAGGCCGAGGACACGGCGTTGTTCCGCAGGATGGCCGCGCGGAAGTCGTCGTCCGGGTCTGCGGCCTCGGACCGGGCGAATCCCTTCCGGGCGGATTCGTCCATCAGCCTCCACACCTCGTTGAAGAGGTTCATCTCGATTTCCGTGGCCGGACGGAAGTCCTTGCTGTAGATACAAATTTCTCTCTTGAGATTCACATTTTTTTCTCAAGCAAAAAAAATGTGAATCTCAAGAGAGAAATCCATGTGTTTCAAGAGTTTTTTTATTCATTTGATTACTAACAATATAAGAATTCCCTCCAAAATAGCCCCATATAAACTTGGGAAGGGAACTTGCGGAAAAGAAAAGGTTTGCGAAGGTCTGCCGTATGCAAGAAAAGGGTACACTTCCCCTTGATGAAGGAAGCGGGAAAACAGTTCCCCGATAAATTCCTACTGTCCCAATCCTCACCCGGGAGAGAGGCAAACGAAAGACAGCCCTTCCCCCGTAGAAAGGGGAAGGGCTGCCGGTGATAACTAAAACATGAGTGAATGACGAAAAAGTCCGTTGGCAAGGTGTGCGCGTGGCTTTCATTTCCTTTGCGGTTGCCCGGCCCGGTCGGAGAACTTGCGGAGCATGCGGCGATGGAAGCTGTCTTCGGCCTGCATGGCTGCATGGACTTTCCGCGCCGAAACAGCCTTGCACATCTTTTTATAGTAACTATCTTCAATTTCAGCCGACTCCATTTTCAAGCTGTTGATTTCTTTAATGAGACTGTAATAGTCCTTGTCTGTGGCATTTGCCGGAAGGCTTCTTTTCTTGAGTTCCCTGATTTTCCAATTGATGCCCCGCTGTTTGTCGTGCATCTCATGAAAGATGGGGAAGAAAGCGGTGGCTTCCGTCGGAGTGAGGCAGGCTTCGCGCACGATGAAACTTTCCAGGTGTTTGACGAAATCCTGTGGAGAGAAAGACCGCTTGGGCTGTGGTTGTGCAGGAAGCGGGAAGATGACGGAACACATCATCAGGCAGGCCATGAGAAAACACTTCTTTTCCATAGGTTTTGTGGTTGTTTTTTTAATATGCTTCGGTCAGATACAGCGCGATTTCCTGGTTGCTCACCATGGCATAATCGAGCATGTCGTTAATGTAGGTTTCTTCCAAGTTGCCGGCAGGGACTTCCGCGGTTTGTGCCGGCAGGGCGCCCGTTTGCCGGTGGGTGCGCGACGTCTTCAGGCAAAACGTGCCCCATAGCATGGCGCCGCACAAAGCGGCCGCGACCCCGTAGCGGGCCATTCTCGGCCACAGCCTGCGCGTGCGAGGCACAGAAAGCCCGGGTGGCTCTTCTCTTTCAGGAAGCCTGTCCATCAGGCCGGCCGTGAACTGTTCGAAATATCCCTCTGGGACTTTGAACGGATCTCTGTTGCCGCATCTTTTCCGGATGAAATCTTCTTCTTTCATGTGGGTCTTTTCTTTATTGGTTTGATGGCCGTGGAGATAAAAGGTTTAATCCCGCGATTTAAAAAAATCACATATTTTTTTTACGGCGTGGTGGTAAGAGGCTTTCAGCGCGCCCACGCTGGTGTCCATCACCCGGCTCATGTCCTCATACTTCATGTCTTCATAATATTTCAGCAGGAACACGGCGCGCTGCTTTTCCGGCAACCCGGCAATGGCTTCTTGCAGTTGCAGTTCCGCTTCGTCGCCGTCGAAGTAGGCATCGGCGCGGAGCCGGCCGACCACGGCGGCCGGGGCTTCGTCGATGGCGGTGGTGTCTTTGCGGCGCTGAAGGAAGTTGAGGGCTTCATTGACGGCTATGCGGTAGAGCCATGTGCTGAGCTTGGACTCTCCCCGGAATTGTTCCAGGTTGGTCCATGCCTTGATGAAAGTGTTCTGCAGAATGTCGTTTGCGTCTTCGTGGCTGTACACCATGCGCCGGATTTGCCGGTACAGCTGCGGGCTGTATTGGCGCACGACTTGCTCGAAGGCCTTGCGTTGCCGGGCAGGTTGGCTGAACTGTTCGATGAGAGAGGCTTCCTCTGCAGGAGTCATGGAGTATGCGTCATGTTTAGAAGTTGGACAATCAGAATGAGAAAAAGTTTAAAAGGCATTCATTTTTTCGAGGAGGACTTTGTCATAGCCATAGGGGTCCGGGCTGTCCTCCCATCCTCCGCCAAGAGCCGGAAGGAAGGTGTAATACTGAATGAATAACGGCACGGGAGGCCGGAAACGTTGCTGCCCGGTCTTTGGCGTTTCATCGCCGCCGGCCTCCACTTCCGTCTGCCCCAAGGGGGGAAGCCCGATGGCGGTCCGGATCGCGTTGATGTGTTCCTCGTCGGGCTCTTCCATCAGGAAAACGGCCAGCTCAAGGGGCTTTTCCACACGGATGCACCCGTGGCTGATGGCCCTTTGGCTGCGTTTGAAGGCCGCTTTGTTGTCCGTGTCGTGCAGGAAGATGGAAAAATCGTTGGGAAACCTGAATATCAGCCTCCCCAAGGAGTTGCCTTCGCCGTTGTCTTGCCGCACACGGTATTGCCCGCTGGCCAGCATGGCGGAAGTGACCGTGGCGGGATCCAGTTCCTCGCCCGACACCTTGTCGATGATGCGGTAACGGTTACGGCTGAAGTAGGACACGTCGCCGGCATGCCTGGTCGCGATTTCGTTTTTGATGATGCTGTACGGGATGTTCCAGTAGGGGTTCATTTCGACTCTTTCAATCTGGCTTTGGAGCATGGGGGACTTGTGCGTGCGGTTCCCGATGCAGACTTTCATGTCCAGGGTGTCCCCGCTTTCACCATCCACGGCATAAAGATGCATTCCGGCCAGGTTCACCCACACGAATTTGCCTTCAGGCTGCGCGGTACGCCATCGGCTTCGTTCGATGTTGACGGCAATCTTCTGCCTTTTTACCGGGTCGTCGGTCCGCCCATATTCTGCCGTCAACAGCCTGTACAAGTCGGTCCGGGGAGCTATTTCATGGAAAAATGCTGTGAAGTCCCCGCTTTTTTGCGCGGAAATCGCCTGCCGGATGAAATCTTCGCCGGCGGTTTCTGTCGGGATGTCATAAAGGGTCAGATAGGGTGCCTTTTCCGTGGTGTCGGTTTTTTCCATGCGGTTGAAAGTCCGGTCGGGCCTGATGTAACCGAAACGTTGGCCGCAGGCATATCTCACGTAGGCGGTGGTGAGCAGATATTCGGCCCTGGCAAATGTGGCGTTGAGGTCTTGCCGGCCGTCGAAGTCCAACTGCCTGATCCGATGCAGGCATGCCCTCAATTCGTCCGTTTTGAAACAGGATGGAGGCAACCCGGTGGACGTGGCGGCCTGTTCGAGATAGGCCAGCAAGGTGTCCGCCCGTCTGTCTATGCCCGAGCGGGTGATCCAGAGGAATGGATGACGGGAAGCATAATATGCCCGCGTGTATTGGTCTGCATACAACAAGCCGGAGGGCCGCAGCCTCAAGCTGTCTATGGACTGCCGTATGCGCCGGCTCGACAGGCTGTAAGCACGGTCGTTCCATTGGCCCAAGTCTTCCAAAGTGAGGTGCGTGTTGGTGTTTTCCTTTTTTTCATGGCAGGAAAAAAAGAATAAGTTCCACACAATGAGTAGCGGGAAAAAGTACGTGAACCTCATCTTGAAGGTCAGTGAAGGGAAACCTTGCGGACTACGTTGTTCACTTTCAGAATGTAACAGCCCTTCTTCAACGACAGGTTGATGGTCTTTTCCTTACTGTCGATACCGATTGTGGCCACTTTCGTCCCTGTGAGCGAAAAAATCTCCAGCACCGCCCCTTCGGCATTGCATATCGTGACAGCCCGGGCTTTGATTACGATGGATGTGGCCGTGGCTTCCACACCGATTCCACTTGTTTCAGCCTGTGCCTGGCACATCCCCGTCATGCTGTTGAACAGGAACGCCGCAAGTGCCAAAAGAAGTGTCTTTTTCATCATCGTTCTCTTATCTTTTCATTGTATCTATGCAAATGTAGCTATTTCTAACGAAAAGAACAAATTTTATTGTGCGAAAAACTTGTTTTTCTTCTAAATTCTGATGACTAAGTTTTCTTTTGCCAGGACGGTGGCGGGAAATACGCTTCGGGCTTCGTCCAGGAGCACGCTTTCGTCTTCATAACGCGCCGAGAAATGTCCGATGCAAAGGGCTTTCACGTGGCTGGCCTTTGCGAGCGTGGCGGCTTGAAGCGCCGTGGTGTGGAAGGTCTCCCGGGCGCGTTGCCGGTCTTCGTGCAGGAAAGTGGCTTCATGGAACAACAAGTCGACGCCCTCAACCATGCGGGACAGCTCCGGCAGATAGCAAGTGTCGGAGCAATAGGCATAGGCGCGAGGAGGAGCTGCCGGAGTTGTCAGGTGGGTGTAAGGGACAACCTTGCCTTCCGCCGTCACCCAGTCTTTGCCGTTCTTGATGTTATTGATTTCGCAGAGGGGAATCTGATAGAAGTCTATCAGGTCTCTTTTGATATGCGGGAGAAGAGCTTTCTCCTTGAAAAGGAACCCGCAACAAGCAATGCGGTGGCGCAGAGGAATGGAATAGACCGAGACGGAACGGTCTTCATGGATTAGCGCATGCCGGGTGGTGTCCACCGGATGGAATTCCACTTCGAACCCGGAACCCTTGCAGAAAAAGTCCAGCAGACTTTGCAACATCGGGCCAAAGTCTTTCGGGGCGTGTACATGCAAGGCGGCCGTGCGCCCCAGCAAGCCAAAGGTGGAAATCAGACCGATAAGCCCGAAGCAATGGTCGCCGTGCAGGTGGGAAATGAAGATATGGTTGAGATGCGAGAATTTGAGCCGGGAACGGCGCATTTGCAGCTGCGCCCCCTCTCCGCAGTCGATCATATAGAGTTTTTCACGCACATTGATGACTTGCGACGTGGCAAAGTGGCGCACGGTGGGAAGTGCTGACCCGCAGCCCAGAATCGTCAGTTCGAACTTTTCCATGATGATTTTTTTATTCCCTCTGTTTCTGCAAAAGTACATAAAAAGAGCGATGAAAGGAAATCATCGCTCTTTTTCTATAAGGTCAAACGGAAATTTCTCAGTTTTCCCCTTTCTCCATCTGTGCTTTCAAGGCAGCCAAGGCACCTATGTCGCCCAAAGTCGTGGAAGCAGCCTGGTTTTGAATTACAGGTATTTCTTCCTTCTTGTTGTTCTTCTTGTTGGCGTCCTTGCTGTTCTTCTTGGCTTCCTTAGCCTCGGCACGCTGGGCATCTTCGTGAATGCGGCTGTGCGAGAGGATGATGCGCTTGCTCTCCTTGTTGAACTCGATCACCTTGAACGGCAATTTCTCGTTCAGTTGAGCCTGAGTGCCATCTTCCTTCACCAAGTGTTTCGGAGTGGCGAAGCCTTCCACGCCGTATTCCAATTGCACGACAGCACCCTTGTCCAACATTTCCACAATGGTACCTTCGTGGATGGAATTTACGGTAAAGATGGTTTCGAACACATCCCAGGGGTTCTCTTCCAACTGTTTGTGACCCAAGCTCAGGCGACGGTTCTCCTTGTCGATTTCCAATACCTGCACTTCGATTTCGGCACCAATCTGTGTGAATTCAGACGGATGCTTGATTTTCTTGGTCCAAGACAAGTCGGAGATATGGATCAAACCATCCACGCCTTCTTCGATTTCAACGAACACGCCGAAGTTGGTGAAGTTACGCACGCGGGCGGTGTGCTTCGAACCGACAGGATATTTCTCTTCAATGTTTTCCCATGGATCCGCCTTCAGCTGCTTGATGCCCAACGACATCTTGCGTTCTTCGCGATCCAAGGTCAGGATTACGGCTTCAACTTCGTCGCCCACCTTCATGAAATCCTGTGCAGAACGCAAGTGCTGGCTCCACGACATTTCCGACACGTGGATAAGTCCTTCCACGCCCGGGGCTATTTCGATGAACGCACCATAATCGGCCATGACCACGACTTTGCCCTTCACTTTGTCGCCCACTTTCAAGTTGGGATCCAAAGCATCCCAAGGATGCGGGGTGAGTTGTTTCAGGCCCAAGGCGATGCGCTTCTTCTCGTCGTCGAAGTCGAGTATCACCACGTTGATCTTTTGGTCGAGTTGCACCACTTCTTTCGGATCGCTCACGCGGCCCCAGGAAAGATCGGTGATGTGGATCAAGCCGTCCACGCCGCCCAAGTCGACAAACACGCCATAGGAAGTGATGTTCTTGACCGTACCTTCCAACACCTGACCCTTTTCGAGCTTGCTGATGATTTCCTTCTTCTGCTGCTCCAATTCGGCCTCGATGAGTGCCTTGTGGGAAACCACCACGTTCTTGAATTCCTGGTTGATCTTCACCACCTTGAATTCCATGGTCTTGCCCACGAACACATCGTAGTCACGGATAGGCTTCACGTCGATTTGCGAACCCGGCAAGAAGGCTTCGATGCCGAATACGTCCACAATCATACCGCCTTTCGTGCGGCATTTGATATAGCCCTTGATGATTTCCTCGTTGGCGAGGGCTTCATTCACGCGAGCCCAAGAACGGGTTGCGCGGGCTTTTTTGTGAGAAAGAACCAACTGGCCTTTCTTGTCTTCTTGGTTTTCGATGTAAACTTCCACCGTGTCGCCCACTTTCAGGTCGGGGTTGTAGCGGAATTCGCTCATAGGAATGATGCCATCCGACTTGAAGCCGATGTTCACCACTACTTCGCGTTTGTTCATTGCAATGACAGTACCTTCCACCACTTCGTGGTCCTGCACCTTGTTCATTGAGCCTTCGTAGGCTTTTTCCTGGTCTTCGCGGCTTTTTTCGGTTTGAATCTCACCGTTCTCGTAGGCGTCCCAATCGAAATCGGCCAACGGTGCCACTTTCTTTAATTCTTCCATTCTGTTAAAAATAAGAGTAATAATTAATAATGTTAGACATTATGTGGACTAAATCGGGCGCAAAGATACGATAAAAACCACAACGACGCAATTAAAAAGACAAGAAAATGAACAGACTCGTGCTTTTATGTGTTTCCGGGGAAGCGGCCACAAGCCCGGCGGGAGACCTACGGCCCCATTTGCCGGCACTCCCCGTCAAGGAAACCGGCTGGCTCAGGCCCGTTTCCTTAACGGTATTGAAACTTGGGAATGTGCTGCACGGATCCGCCACGCATCCGGGGGAAGCCCACGAACTAAAATTCAGGGATCCACCCCTCTGTATCACTTTTTTGTATTATCTTTGCGGAGTCAAAATTCAAAATCAAATGGGAAAGATTAATTGTATAGGTATTCTGACATCCGGAGGCGATGCGCCGGGCATGAATGCGGCAATCCGCGCCGTGACACGTGCCGGGATAGCCTCAGGGCTGAAGGTTAAAGGCATTTATAGGGGATATGAAGGATTGATCAACAATGAAATCAAAGACTTCACGACCGAGAACGTAAGCAACATCATCCAGCGGGGCGGCACGATTCTGAAAACGGCGCGCAGCAAAGAGTTCATGACCCCGGAAGGGCGCAAGAAAGCCTATGACAACATGGTGGAGCAAGGCATCGACGCCTTGATCGTCATCGGCGGAAACGGCTCGTTAGCCGGCGCGCGCATCTTTGCCGAAGAATTTGACGTGCCTTGCATCGGACTGCCGGGCACGATCGACAACGACCTGAACGGAACGGATTCCACCATCGGCTACGACACGACGCTGAACACCATCGTGGAGTGTGCCGACAAGATCCGTGACACGGCCACCTCCCACGAGCGCATTTTCTTCATCGAAGTGATGGGACGCGATGCCGGCTTCCTGGCCCAGAACAGCGCGATTGCCAGCGGAGCCGAGGCGGCCATCATCCCGGAAGACAGCACCAACGCCGACCAGTTGGAACAGTTCATCAGCCGCGGCATCCGCAAGAGCAAAAGCTCCAGCATGGTGATCGTGTCCGAGAGCCCGAAATGCGGTGCCATGTATTATGCCGACCGGGTGAAAAATGAATATCCGGAATTCGACGTGCGCGTGTCCATCTTGGGACACTTGCAGCGTGGCGGGTCGCCCAGTGCCTCCGACCGCATCCTGGCTTCACGCCTGGGCGTGGGAGCCATCAACGCCCTACAGGAAGGACAGCGCAACGTGATGATCGGCATCCGCAACGACGAGGTAGTCTACGTGCCATTCTGCAATGCCATCAAGAGCGACAAACCCATCAAGAAAGAACTAATCAACGTGCTGGGCATTCTTTCCATCTAAGGATTCCGTCTTCGACACACACATTATATAATTAAGGTGGCGGGAGGTCACACACCGACAGGTGTACACCCTCCCCCACCTTGATTTATTGGGGAGAAGCAAGTATCGACCGAACGGATTTTGAAACAAGACCGAGAAAAGAAGCCACCCTACGCCTCAGGCCCAGACGTATGGACATAAAAAAAGGGCTCCGCTGAGCCCAACCTTTGTTAACCTTAAATCTAATACTATGAAAAACACGATGCAAAGGTAGTGGTTCTTAGAGAAAGATGCAAGAGAAAACCCAAAAAACGCCCTGATTTTACATCTTTTTAAGAAAGCAGGAGAATGGGAATGCCGGAAATAGGGATTCTTCGCTGAAAGCAAGAGTTTATCTCTTGGCAAGAGAGCGACCGGAGGGAATATTTGTCGCAAAATCAGTGATTTACGAAAGGAACCTTTTAGAAAA
>CALUNJ010000098.1 GCA_944321975.1 uncultured Paraprevotella sp. | reverse complement strand
ATTCGCGTTCCTCCCGAGCGCGATTCCATCCTATTCGCCACGTTTGCCTTTTCCCTCGCGAGGCAGTAAAAAGCCTCCTCTGCTTCAGCCTTGCAAACATTCAGATAATCCCCACTAAAAATCTACAGGCCCGAAACAAAACAGCAAGCCCCAACCAATTCTGTCCGCAAATCATGATTCTGAAAACGTGAATAAACGAAAAATCATTGGGCACTCAAAAAAACTTTTGTAATTTTGTCCCGAATAACGAAATCGGAATAAACAATGAATGTTTTAGAGTTAAGCGAACAAGAAATAGTGAGGAGGAACAACCTGAATGAACTCCGCGCACGCGGGATCGACCCGTATCCGGCCGCGGCGTATCCCACCGACGCCTTTTCGACCGACATCAAGGAAGGCTTTGACGAAGCAGCCGGAGAAAAGCGCCAAGTGTGCATCGCCGGGCGCATGATGAGCCGCCGGGTGATGGGCAAGGCTTCCTTCATCGAACTGCAAGACTCCAAAGGGCGCATCCAAGTGTATGTCACCCGCGACGACATTTGCCCCGGCGACGACAAGGACTATTATAACGTAGTGTTCAAGAAACTGCTCGACCTGGGCGATTTCGTGGGCATCAAAGGTTTCGTCTTCAAAACCCAGACGGGCGAGATTAGCGTGCACGCCCAACAACTCACCATACTGTCCAAAAGCATCAAGCCGCTCCCCGTGGTGAAGATGAAAGACGGCGAAGTGTATGACTCCTTCGACGACCCCGAGCTGCGCTACCGCCAGCGGTACGTGGACCTCATCGTCAACGCCGGAGTGAAAGACACGTTCCTGAAGCGTTCGGCCGTGCTGAAGACCCTGCGCGCCGCCCTCGACGAGGCCGGATACACGGAAGTGGAAACCCCCATCCTGCAATCCATCCCCGGCGGAGCCAGCGCGCGTCCCTTCATCACCCACCACAATACGCTCGACATAGACCTCTACCTGCGCATCGCCACGGAACTCTACCTGAAACGCCTCATCGTCGGCGGTTTCGAAGGCGTGTATGAAATAGGGAAAAACTTCCGCAACGAAGGCATGGACAAAAGCCACAACCCGGAATTCACCTGCATGGAACTCTACGTGCAGTACAAAGACTACAACTGGATGATGGACTTCACCGAACGGCTCCTCGAACGCATCTGCATCGCCGTGAACGGGAGCTGCGAAACCGTGGTGGACGGACAGGCCATCAGCTTCAAACCGCCCTACCGCCGGCTGCCGATCCTGCAGGCCATCCAAGAAAAAACCGGTTACGACCTGAACGGCAAAAGCGAAGACGAAATCCGCGAGATATGCAAGGCGCTGCACATGGAAATCGACGACACGATGGGAAAAGGCAAGCTCATCGACGAGATATTCGGCGAATTCTGCGAAGGCACGTTCATCCAGCCCACGTTCATCACCGACTATCCCATCGAGATGTCGCCACTCACCAAGAAACATCGCAGCAACCCGGCATTGACCGAACGTTTCGAACTGATGGTGAACGGAAAAGAACTGGCCAACGCCTACTCTGAGCTGAACGACCCGATCGACCAGGAAGAACGCTTCATCGAACAAATGCGCCTGAGCGAAAAAGGCGACGACGAAGCCATGTTCATCGACCAAGACTTCCTGCGCGCCCTGCAATACGGCATGCCGCCCACAAGCGGCATCGGCATCGGCATCGACCGCCTGGTGATGCTTATGACCGGACAAACCACCATTCAGGAAGTGCTCTTCTTCCCCCAAATGCGCCCGGAAAAACGGATTCCGAAAGACAGCGCAGAGAAGTTTGCAGCCGTGGGAATCCAAGAAGCGCTCGTGCCCGTGCTGCAAAAGGCGGGTTACAACATGGTGGCGGACCTGAAAGAAGCCAATCCACAGAAAATCCAACAACAAATCGGAGAAATCATCAAGAAATACAAACTCGACCTCACGAAACCCTCCGTGGACGAAGTGGCCGGGTGGATCGCTAAAATCTAAGCCGCACGCGACATGGGAAATTGCGGAACGATAGCCATCATGGGAGGCGGAAGCTGGGCAACGGCCATCGCCAAAATGATGCTGGAACGGAACGACACCATCCATTGGTACATGAGGCGGGAAGACCGCATCGAAGAGTTCCGCCGGCTGGGACATAACCCGGCCTATCTGACCAGCGTGCACTTCGACGTGAACCGCATCTCTTTCTCGTCAGACATCAACAAGGTGGTGGAAAACGCCGACACACTCATATTCGTCACACCGTCGCCCTACCTCAAAAGTCACCTGAAGAAGTTGCGCACCCGGCTGCGTGACAAATTCGTGGTCACCGCCATCAAAGGCATCGTGCCCGACGAGAACCTTGTGTGCTCGGAATATTTCCACCAGGTATATGCCGTGCCCGACGAGAACCTGGCCGTGCTGGGCGGACCAAGCCATGCCGAAGAAGTGGCCTTGGGACGGCTCACCTATCTCACCGTAGGCTGCGCCGACACCACCAAGGCGCAGCACTTCGCCGACATGATTTCCAGCGAATATGTGAAAACCAAAGTGAGCGACGACGTGATCGGCATCGAATACGCATCGGTGCTGAAAAACGTCTACGCCATCGCCTCCGGCATCTGCAACGGGCTGAAATATGGAGACAACTTCCAATCCGTGCTCATGGCCAACGCCGCGCAAGAGATGAACCGCTTTCTCACCGTGGTCCACCCCATCGAACGCAACATCATCGATTCCGTCTATCTGGGCGACCTGCTGGTGACAGGCTATTCCAATTTCAGCCGCAACCGCGTGTTCGGCACCATGATCGGAAAAGGCTACAGCGTCAAGAGCGCGCAAATCGAAATGGAAATGATCGCTGAAGGATACTTTGGCACCAAATGCATGAAGGATATCAACAAGCACCTCCATGTCAACATGCCCATCCTCGACGCGGTCTACAACATTCTCTACGAACGCATCTCGCCCAGCATCGAGATCAAGTTGCTCACAGACTCATTCCGATAGAAACTCAGATTATCCATTTTAATCAAAACAAAAAAATGAAAAGCATTCAATTAGACATCACAAAAGCCGCGCAATTCCTCAGCGCGGATGCCATTGCGGCCTACGAACCGCAAGTGAAAGCCGCACAGGACGCCTTGGAAAACGGAACCTGCCCGGGAAACGACTTCTTGGGATGGTTGCACCTCCCCTCGTCCATCACCCCGGAATTCATTGCCGAACTGAATGCCACGGCACAAGTGCTCCGCGAGAATTGTGAAGTAGTCGTAGTAGCCGGGATCGGCGGCAGCTACTTGGGCGCACGCACCGTCATCGAAGCCCTGAGCAACAGCTTCCAATGGCTGCTGAACGACAAGAAAAATCCCGTCATCCTGTTTGCCGGAAACAATATCGGTGAAGACTATCTGGCCGAAATGTGCGACTACCTGAAAAACAAGAAATTCGGGGTCATCAACATTTCCAAAAGCGGCACCACGACCGAAACTGCCCTGGCCTTCCGCCTGCTGAAAAAGCAATGTGAAGAACAACGCGGGAAAGACATCGCCCGCAAGGTCATCGTGGCCGTCACCGATGCCCGAAAAGGCGCGGCACGCACCACAGCCGACAAGGAAGGCTACAAGAGCTTCGTCATCCCCGACAACGTGGGCGGACGGTTTTCCGTGCTGACCCCCGTGGGATTGTTGCCCATCGCCGTGGCCGGATTCGACATCGCAAGTCTCGTGGCCGGAGCGGCCGACATGGAAAAAGCCACTGCCGCAGACGTGCCTTTCATGGAAAACCCATCAGCCGTATATGCCGCATGCCGCAACGCCCTGTATGCCGATGGCAAGAAAATCGAAATCCTGGTGAATTACCAACCCAAGTTGCACTACCTGAACGAATGGTGGAAGCAGCTCTTCGGAGAATCGGAAGGCAAAGACCATAAAGGCATATTCCCAGCAGCCGTGGACTTCACCACCGACCTGCACTCCATGGGGCAATGGATCCAGGACGGCGAGCGCACCATCTTCGAAACCGTCATCAGCATCGAAGAACCCAATCACGCCATGCTTTTCCCGACTGACGAGGAAAATCTGGACGGCTTGAACTTCCTGGCCGGGAAACGCGTGGACGAAGTGAACAAGATGGCCGAATTGGGCACACAGCTCGCCCACGTGGACGGCGGAGTCCCCAACATGCGGCTCAGCGTGCCCAAACTGGACGAATACTACTTGGGCCAGATCATCTATTTCTTCGAAAAAGCCTGTGGCATCAGCGGCAACCTGCTTGGCGTGAACACGTTCAACCAGCCCGGAGTGGAAGCCTACAAGAAAAACATGTTTGCCCTGCTCAACAAGCCCGGTTACGAAAAAGAAAGCGAAGCCATCCGTGCCCGTTTAAACCAATAAAACCATGTTCGAAACCGCAATAAACCGATATTTGGAGAAGCACGGCTTTGAGGCTGCCCGCCTCAAGGCCGTGCTTTTTGACATGGACGGAGTCTTGTTCGATTCCATGCCCAACCATGCTTCTTCCTGGACACGCTCAATGGCACAATTCGGACTGCACATGACCCCCGAAGAAGCCTACCTCCACGAAGGACGCACGGGAGGCAGCACCATCAATCTGCTCATACAACGCCAATGGGGGCGCGAGGCCACGGAAGAAGAATGGAAAAGGATGTACAAAGTGAAATCCGAACTGTTCAGCCAATGTCCGGAAGCCCCGCAAATGCCCGGCGCGGCAGAACTCCTGAAAAAGGTGAAAGACGACGGGCTGACCCCGGTCCTGGTCACCGGATCCGGGCAACTGACCCTGTTGGACCGGCTGAACCACAATTTCCCTGGCATATTCCAACGCGGCCTCATGGTCACCAGTTTCGATGTGAAACACGGCAAGCCCGACCCGGAACCTTACTTGATGGGGCTGCAAAAGGCCGGCATCCAACCGTGGGAAGGCATCGTGGTGGAAAACGCGCCCTTGGGCGTACAGGCCGGCACGGCAGCCCGCATCTTCACCATCGCCGTCAACACCGGGCCATTGCCCGGCCACGTGCTGCTCGATGCCGGTGCCGACCTCCTGTTCCCCTCCGTGAAATCGCTCTGCGACCAATGGGAAGAAGTGCGGAAAGCCTTTTCCCGAGAATCACCCGACTTTTAAAACCAATTCGCACAAGAAGACCATGAAACTATCTGAATTCCTGCTCAACGACCGTTTCGCACGCCGCGCAGGCGCCGAAATCCTTACCCTCGAACCGGGCTACGCCAAAGTCCGCATGAAAGTCACGCCGGAACACCTCAACGCGGCAGGTGTCTGCCAAGGCGGCGCCCTTTTCACCTTGGCCGACCTGGCTTTTGCCGCCGTGGCCAACAGCTACACCCAAATCACGCTCTCGCTCTCGGCCCACATCACGTTCCTGAAAGCCGTTTCTGAAGGATGGCTCTTGGCCGAAGCCCGTGAAGTGTACCACCACAACCGCATTCCCTACATCGAAGTACATATCACGCAGGAAGACGGCACGCTGGTGGCCATCATGACCAGTTCCGGCTACCGGAAAAAAGACACGCTCCCGGTGGAACCCCTACAAACTGCGGCACAGCCATGAAGATCCTGCTGGTAGAAGACGAAAAAGAGCTGCGCGACACGGTGAAAACCTATCTGGAACGCGAAAAATTCATCGTGGAATGTGCCGAGGACTATCCCGCCGCCATGTCCAAAATCAACGACTATGACTACGACTGTGTCTTGCTGGACATCATGTTGCCCGGCGGCAGCGGCCTGTCCGTGCTGGCCCACCTCAAACGGATGCGCAAACAAGAAAGCGTGATCATCATCTCGGCCAAAGATTCCATCGACGACAAAGTGGAAGGACTCGACCTGGGCGCAGACGACTATCTGGCCAAGCCCTTTCATCTGGCCGAACTCAACGCCCGGGTCAAGTCGCTGCTCCGCCGGAAAAAGGCCGGAGGCGACACCAGCATGGTCTTGGGCAACCTGACCCTGACCCCCGACACGCGCCAAGTGACGATCGGAGGCAAGGAAATCGCCCTCAACCGCAAGGAGTTCGACCTGCTTTATTATTTCGTCAGCAACCCCAACCGCCTCATCAACCGCACGGCACTGGCCGAATCGGTGTGGGGCGACCACATCGACCAGGCCGACAGCCTCGACTTCATCTATTCCCAAGTGAAAAACCTGCGCAAAAAGATGAAAACCGCCGGCGCGCAGGCCGAAATCAAAGCGGTCTACGGCTTTGGATACAAACTCTTGTTCGACCCCTGACCCACACGACAGACAGACATGAAACTGCTGCGATACACCCACCTCAACCTTTCCCTGCTGCTTTTCCTGTTGCTCGGCGGCTGGGGCACGTTTTTCTACTTCGCCGTCATCGACGAGGTGATGGACGAAACAGACGACGCCCTGGCCAACTACCGCGACATCATCGTGGGCAAGATCCTGGCCGACTCCACCCTGCTGGCATCGGAAGACCGCGTCATCCACAGCTACAGCATCCGCCCCCTCGGGCCGGAAGAAGCCGAAGACTACCGCGAGCGTTTCTACGACGCGGAAGTCTACATCGAAACCGAAGACGAGTTTGAGCCTGTGCGCGTCATGAAGTCCTGCTTCATGGCCAGCGACCTGAAATACTACGAATTGGAGCTTCGCCTTTCCACCTTGGAACGCGACGATCTGATCGCTGCCATTTTCAAACACCTCGTCGCCCTGTATGTCGTGCTGCTCGGCTGCCTGGTGTTCTCCACGCGGGCCATCCTCAAGTCCGTATTCCGCCCGCTCGACCGCTTATTGGAGTGGCTCAAGCATGTGACGCCCGGCCAGCCTGCCCCGCCGCTGGACCCCCACACGCGCATCCTTGAATTCCGCACCCTGAACCGCGCTGCCCTCGACATGCACGAACGGGCCGAAAAAGCCTACCGCGAACAAAAGGAATTCATCGAGAATGCCTCGCACGAGCTGCAGACCCCGCTGGCCATCGTGCGCGGCAAGCTGGAACTGCTCGCCGACCACGACAACCTGACCGGGGAAGAACTGAAAGAAATCGACGACATGTACCGCAGCCTGAACCGCGCCGTGCAGCTCAACAAATCCCTGCTCCTGCTCTCGCGCATCCAGAACGGCCAATTCAGCCAAACCACTGAGGTGGACCTGAACCAACACGTGCGGCAAATCGTGGAACTGCTCTCCGAGGTCTACGAAGAAAAACAAATGACTTACGCCATCCAGGAAAACGGCACCTGCACGGCCCGCATGGACGAATCCCTGGCCCACACGCTGCTCAACAACCTCATCAAGAACGCCATCGTCCACAGCCCCGACGGCGGGCACATCGATGTGCGTCTGGACTGCCGCGAAGTGGAAATCAGCAACGACGGCACCGCCGCGCTCGACCCGCAACGCATGTTCAGCAGGTTCCACAAAGGCGGCACCCACAAGGAGTCCACCGGGCTCGGACTTTCCATCGCCCAGTCCATCGCTTCGCTATATCACATCGGGATAGGCTACCGCTACGACGGACGGCACCATTTCTTGTTAAAACTTGCAAATTAGCCCGCATTCCCCCCGGAATCCCAAATCTTTCCAATTTCGCCTCCTTTCTTTGCGGTACGAAAACAAGATTATTCACCCTTTAAAACGTACCGTCATGAAAAAGTTCTTAGCCATATTGACCATCGGCTTCGCCATCACGGCCACGGCCTGCGCCGACAATGATGTCATCAGCCGCAACACGAACGACCTGCCGGCTCCCGCGCGGACGGCGCTCGACAGACACTTTCCGCAAGCCAAAGTGTCCTACATCAAAATCGACAAAGACCTGTTCAAGTCCACCACCTACGAGGTGCAGCTTGTCCACGGCGCGGAAGTCTCCTTCAACCACAAGGGCGAGTGGATAGAGGTGGACTGCAAAAAGGCACCCGTGCCCACGGCCTTCCTGCCGCCTTCCATCCGCAGCCAAGTGAACGACATGTTCCCCGGCGAACAGGTCACGAAGATTGAAAAAGACTCGCGAGACTACGAAGTGGAGCTGGGCAACGGCATCGAATTGAAGTTCAACAAGAAGTTCAAGATGATCGAGGTGGACTGACCCGCTCCAAACGAACAGACTAAACTTTATCTATTCACCTAATAAAAACGTACTACAATGAAAGACTTAATGAAGAAAATATGGAAACCGGGCCTGGCACTGATGGTGCTTTCCGCCCCCGCATTGTTCGCCTGTGACGATGACAAGAACGACGACCAGTTCAATCCGCAAGTGGCCCAGCTGGCCACCTCGCGCTATCCGGGTGCGAACGTGACGAAAACCGAACGCGAACCTTTCGGTTACGAAATTGAAATGTGGATCAACGGCCAGGAAGCCGACATGTACGTGGACCACAACCTGCAATGGATCCGCACGGAATTCGAGGACATGCCGTGGGCGTCGCTTCCCGAAGCCGTCATCACGGCCTTCACGGCCGGCGGCTACACCTTCAACCCCTACGAAGATGACGTGGACCGCATCGAGTACCCCAACGGCAACACCTCGGCCGAGTACTACCGCATCGAGCTGGACCGCGAACCGACGGACATCATCCTGCTCTACAACCCGGACGGCACACTTTATCAGGACGGCAGCCACACGCCGGGTGGAGATGTCCAGGGCGGCGGAGCGCAGGACCCCATGAACCAGCAAGCCATCACCGACGCCGTGAAAGCCCGCTATCCCGATGCCGCCATCGTGGAGATCGACCGTGAACCTTATGGCTACGAGGTCCAATTCTACCTGAACGGACAAGAGGCAGACATGCACTTCGACGCCAATTACCAATGGCTCCGCACCGAGTTCGAGGACATGCCCTGGGAGTCGCTCCCGGTCGCGGTCACCACGGCATTCGAAGCCACCGGCAACACTTTCATCCCCTATGAGGACGACGTGGACCGCATTGAGTATCCCGATGGAGACACCACGGGCGAATACTACCGCATCGAGCTGGACCGCGAGCCCAGAGACATCGTCCTGCTCTATAACCCGGACGGCACGTCGAGAACCCGTTGAACGCCCCAAGGCTCCTTTTCTCCCAGCCTGCGGCAGCTTTCTCCCCCATGGCAAGCTGCCGGAGGCTGGGAATAAAGGGGAAAAGGCGGAACCTTGCAGACTTCTGCAGGGCACCGGAAAAGCCCTTGAGGCAAAATTCAAGGATTTTTCATCGCCAGCTACCGGAATATCGGCCGCGATGAAGTCGCGGCCCTTTCTTTCCGGAAGCGTCCGCGCAACGCGGCCTCACGCCCCTGCCACGCCTCGCGGATTCGTCTGTGCCCCATCCGGTGTCCCGTCCTTACACGAATTCTTAATTCACTGGAAAATAAAAAGATAGACAAACCCCTTAAAAGGCACGGATTTTTCTCAAGCGATTCACTTTTTTTTCTC
>CALUNJ010000097.1 GCA_944321975.1 uncultured Paraprevotella sp. | reverse complement strand
TTGGAAAAAACCATCCACGTAGGCCGTTCCGGCGTGACGCAGAATGTCATGGAATGCCGTGCGCCGTATGCCGCTTACCTGCAAGGCCTGAACCCGCGTGAAATCTACAACCTCATCGACGCGGCTGAAAAGCAAGTACGCTTCCCCGGACTGAAAATTGGAGACCTCACGACCCCGAACAACAATGCAGGCAACTGGGAATAATCCGATACAACCCTATAACTTGTCCATCCGCCTGCACGCGGGTGGACTTTCTTTTTACGGCTACCAGCCCTCCGGCGGACAGGTGGCCAGCGAGACCTATCCGTACACGACAGGCAAAGGAACAGCGGAAACCCTCCAGAAAGCCCTCACGCAATCGGCCATCGCGCGGCGTGGCGAAAACAAATTCCAGACTTGTGTGTTGGCCGACAGCCCGGCCATGCAAGTACCGTTGGAATGTTTCCGCAAGGAAGAAGCGCACGCCCTCTACCGCCTCACTTATGCCAAGGAACATACCGGAAAGGTCTACTACAACATCCTGCCCCATTTGGAAATCGCCCAGATCTTCACCATCGACACCGAGCTGGAGCAGCTCCTTCTTCGCCATTTCCCCGGCATGCGGTTCTACCACGGACACACCATGGTGCTGGAAAAGATGTGGCTGCTCGAAACACAAGGCCTGCACAGGCTCTATGCTTATTTTCATGAACAAGAAATATTCGTTTTCGCCTATCGGGAACAGCGGCTGGCCTATGCTAACTCCTTCCCGGCGGATGTAGCGGAAAATGCCGTGTATTTCCTCCTTTCCGTATGGAAAGACTTGAAAATGGACGCGCAACAAGGGGAATGTGTCCTCATCGGGGAACACGGCATCAAAGATTCCACGGCGCAACTTCTTTCCAAATATCTGGCCCACGTCAAAGAAACCCAAGCCACAGAAATATTCCGCCGTTCGTCATTGGCGCGCGACCCGCAAGTGCCATTCGACTTGTTGGCCCTGTGGGCGAATGTCGTCTGAATCCATAGTCATGAGAATCATCACCGGAAAATACAAAGGAAGGCACTTCGAGGTGCCTCACAAGTTCAAGGCGCGTCCCACCACGGATTTCGCCAAGGAAAACTTATTCAACGTGTTGAACGGCTACATGGACTTCAGCGAGGCTCCTGCGGCATTAGACCTCTTTGCCGGCACAGGAAGCATCACCCTCGAACTGCTCTCACGCGGATGCGGGAAAGTCATCGCGGTGGAGCGCGACCCGATGCACTTCGGCTTCATCACCCAAACGTTAGAGAAGTTGGGGGAAACCCACTGTTTCCCCTTGCGGGCAGACGTGTTCCGCTATCTGTCCAACTGCCATGAACAGTTCGACTTCATCTTTGCCGATCCGCCCTATGCCCTTCCACGGCTGGAAGAACTCCCCGACCTGGTGCTGCAACGCGGCCTGCTCAAGCCCCAGGGCTTGTTCGTGCTCGAACATGGGAAGACAAACGGCTTCTCCCAGCACCCCCAATTCATCGAACACCGCGCCTATGGCAGCGTGAACTTCTCTTTCTTCAAAGCAAGGGAGACAACAAACGGATAGAAGATTCCGCCACACGGCACCAGATGGAACGCTTTTCCCACGTTTCCAGATTCAACAGGCGGCAACGGCTTTGGTCTTCAAGAAAAGTCCTTTTCATCATCAAAGCCGCCTCGCGGTCGTAAACAAAAGCGTTCACTTCAAAATTGCGTTCAAAACTCCGGAAATCAATATTCGTGGAACCGCACGACATCAACGTGTCGTCGCACACCAATGTCTTGGAGTGCAAAAAGCCCGGCAGATACAAATAAACCCTCACCCCGGCCCGGATCACATCGTGAAGAAACGACCGCGAAGCCCACGTGAGAAAACGCTTGTCCGTCCGCTCCGGAATCATCAGCCGGATGTCTACCCCCGCAAGCGCTGCCGTCTGCAAGGCAAACAACATCCGCTCCGTGGGCATAAAATAAGGGCTCTGCAGGTAACAATATTTTTTCGCCCGCAGGATGGCCAGAATCATCCCCTGCATGATGTCGGGCCAAGGAGCGGTGGGGATAGACGTGACTATCTGGATCAATACGGAACGGCTGACGAAAGGCTCACGGTCGGCCGCCAGGAGCTTGCGGCACTCTTCTTCCTTCGGATAATACACTTGAGACGTGATCGTCTGCCCCGTAGCCACATACCAGTCCGACAGGAAAGCACGCTGCAATCCCGCCACGGCATTCCCCATCATGCGCAAGTGTGTGTCGCGCCACGCGGGGGTTCCCTTCGCACCGGGATAAAAATAGCGCTCAGCCAGATTCATCCCGCCCACATACCCCACAATGGCATCGATGACCACAATCTTACGATGGTTCCGGAAATCGACTTTGCTGGTCAATTTTGGGAAACGGACGGGAAGAAACGCGCCCACCTGTATGCCTTCTTTTTCCATCTCCCGGAAAAAGCGGTTTTTCACGTTCCAGCATCCCACGTCATCATACACCAGCCGCACACTCACGCCCTCACGCGCCTTGGCCGCCAAAGCCTCGCGCACCATGCGCCCAATCCGGTCGTCCTCAATGATGTAAAACTCCACATGAATATGATGGCGTGCCGCCGCGATGTCGCGCAACAAGTTGTCCAACATGCTCGCCCCGGAGGTGAACACGCGAAGTTTGTTGTCCGCATAAGGGAAAGCCCCGCTCTGACGGCGGAAGAGTTTGATGAGCGGACGATACTCTACCGGAAGTTCCGGGAAACCGCCCTGATAGAAGCGAACGGCTGAACGGCGGGCCAGCTGGCTGGCACAGGCCCGGCTCACGAAATGCTCCCGCTTGCGGTTGCGTCCGAAGAAGAAATAGATGACCAAGCCCACGATGGGCAAGAAAAAAAGCACCATCAGCCAAGCTACGGTTTTCACCGGCTGGCGATTCTCAAGAATCACCACCAGCATCTGGCTCAGCACGACCACGAGGTAAAACGCGCCGATCACACTGTAGACAACCACATCAAACACGGCTTCTTTTTCATTTGCGCAAAGCAAACTTACGAAAAACTATTGATATATGATAGGGAAAACGCAAGAAAGTCAAAAAAAACGGCTTCCCTTCCCGGTGAAGCCGTTTTTTTCCCTGAATAGAATGAGTTTCAGAAACGCGGACCGCCGAATCCGCCGCCGGGGCCACCTCCCATATCAAAGGCATTGCGCCCGCCCATGAGATTCAGTTTATAGATGAAGTGCACCATCACATAGCTGTTGATGGCGTTAGACCATGTGTCCGAACGCTGCGTGGCCGAGATCGAGCGGCTGATGTTGCTCCGCTCGCGCAAGATGTCATACCACTGCACCGACACCGTGGCAGCATTCCCCTTCAGGAAACTCTGCGAGAGTTGGGCGTTCCAAATCAGCTCGTCCGTGTTCATCGTCTCGTCGTCGTAACCGCGGCGGCTGCTCTGCCCGATGTTGGTGGCCAGGCTCATGTTCCATGGCATGTTGATCTGCACATTGCCGCCATAGGAGAAATTATAAGTGTCCAGGTTGGCATTCTCCTGCAAGGCGTTGCGGGCATGCTGGTAATTGATGTTTCCGTTCACGCCCACTTCGAACAAATCGTTGCGGAAGTTGAAGTTCACCCGTTCGCCGATGTTGGAAGTCTTCGTCGTGCTTTTCTGGCAGAACGCGGCAATCTGTTCCGGTGTGATCGTGGCACCGCCAAGATTGGTGCCCGAACTGATGTAACCCACGTTGTTTGAATAATTATAGTTCGTGAAAGTAAAGAAGTTGAAGTACTTCTTCTCGCCGATCGCGGTGTTGAACATCACCTCGCCCCCCGCGTTCCAGTTGCCGCTGATATTCATCGGCATGGTGGTGCGGCGGCCTGAAGACTCATCATAGAGCACGGCCGTGCTGATGCTGTTGTTCGTCATGTTCCAGCGCGCGTTTACCATCCATCCGCGCTGCAGGTCGGGCACGTAGTTATTGTAGAAGATGGACATCGTATTGGTCCACGAAGGTTTCAGCCCCGGGTTACCCCGCGAGATGTTCAGCGGGTCGGAGTCGTCGGTCACGTCGAGCAGGTTCGTCATCGAAGGCTGCGAGGAACGCCCGTTATAGCGGAAGCGGAACTGGCCCGTGTCGGAGAACTTGTAGCGGAAGTCGATGCGCGGCGACCAGTTGAGCACGTTGCGCACCACCGTCGTGTCGAGCTTGCCTTTCGTGTAGTCCATATAAGTCTTCTGCGGCTGCACGGACACGCCGGCGCTGAAGCGTATCTTCTCCTTCCCGTAGCGGAACATCACCGTAGCGTCCTGGTTGTGCTCCTTGTAAGTGGCATACTGGCTGTTCTGGAAGTTGCGGGACAGTTCCAGCCAGTCCACGCCCGGAATGTACTCCAGCGGGAAATCCCTCAGTTCTTCTACCGTGATGATCCCTTTGGACACCAGACTGTCCAGGGAGTACATCGAGCGGTCTGAGTCGGAGAAGCGGTATTGGTAACGGTAGCTGAACTGCAGGTGCGCGCCGGCAAACAAAGGCTCGCTGTAACTCAGGTCGGCACTCGCGTTGTAGCTCTTCGACGGGTTCACGTTGTACTGGTGCGTGTAGTTGTTCTCATGCCCCCCGCCCGGCAACCGTTCCAGGAAATAGTTCACGTCGGAAATGCTGAACGACTTGTTGTCGCTCTCCGAATACCCGCCGCGCAGGCGCAGGGTGAGGTTGCGCCCCTTGTTGCTCAACCGGCGGTTGACCATCAACATCCCGTCTGTCGACAAGCTCTGCCCGTCGCTGTGGCTCCGGCGCACATTGTCATTGACCACGATGCTGTCTTTCACGTACTGCTGGTAGACCGCCAGCGGGTCGCTCATGCCTGCGGCATAGGGGTCGGCGTTGAACGTCACGCTGTTGCTCGACGAATTGCTGTAATTTTCCGAATAAGAGAAGTTCGGGCGGAACATGATGCGCGTCATCGTGTCGGGCGACCACTCGAGACGGAAGTTGGAGTTCACGTTCGTGTTGCTCGAATGCGAGCGGCTGTTCCGGTTCGAGAACGAGCTGTTCCCGCCCGTGGTGAGGAAAGTCTCGGAGTTGGTGATGCTCAGTTGGTCGGAACTCCTGTGGTTGTAGCGCACGTTACCGCCGATGCGCAACCGCCCGGCTTCCTCCTCGCGCTTGCCGTTCTCCCACGTGAAGTCCAGCCCGGCCTCCTTGGTGGCCACCAGTCCGTTGCCGCTCCCCCAGCCGCCGCGGAAGCCGCCGGAAAATCCGCGGTCGTTCACGTTGTTGGCACCGCCGAGCACCGTCAGGCGGAGCTTGTCGGTGAAGCGGTTGCCCATGAAGCGGCCCGCATAGCGGTCTTCTGTGCCGTAAGCCCCGTCCACGTTGGCCAGCCAGCCCTTCTTCATCTCCGGTTTCACGGAAAGGTCGATCACGGTCTCCTCCTCGCCGTCGTCGATGCCCGTCATGCGGGTGTAGTCGCTTTGGCGGTCATAAGCCTTGATCTTCTCGACCATGTTGGTGGGCAGGTTCTTCATGGCCACCCTCGTGTCGTTGTCGAAAAACTCCTTGCCGTCGATCATGATTTTCTTCACCTCCTTGCCGTTGATGGTGATAGTCCCGTCGTCCGACACCTCCGCGCCGGGCAGTTTCTTCACCAATTCCTCCAGGGCCGACCCCTCGGGCACGCGGTAGGCACCCGCGTTGTAGACAAACGTGTCGGCCTTCATCTCCACCTGCGCCTGCCGCGCCGTCACCTCGGCCGTCTGCATCAGCACGGCGTCGGTCGCGAGCTTGATGGTGCCCATCGCCACGTGCTTCTGGGACGCTTTCAGCTGCAAGTCCTTATAATAAGGCTTGAATCCCACGAAAGTGATTCTGAAAATGTACTTCCCCGGATTCACATTCGCAATGGAGAACTTGCCGTTCATGTCCGAACTGACTCCCGTCGCCAGCGTACTGTCTGGTTTCAACAGCACCACCGAAGCCGAAAACACCGGCTCGTTGGTGTCCTCCTCAATCACGGTGCCTGCCACCGTCACTTTCTGGGCCCACAAGCATGCGCCCAACAGGCACAGCATAAAGGTCAACACACATCTTTTCTTCCTCATGGTCTATATTTCTATGTTTACATGTTTTTTTCTAAAAAGCCACACGTGGATAAGACGGCCTGTCCCGCCTCCCGGTTTAATCCGCCATTTGCTTTTTAACAAAAATAAATGCATATTCTCCCTAACCGGACGCAAAAATAAAGATTCCGCAAGAAAAAAAGACAAAACCAAAACATTATCTGCCAAAAAAAGTAACTTTGCAAACAGATTAGCATCAAAACACATTATGCAAGAGCAAGAAATCATCATCTCGACCCACTTGGAAGACAACCTGGCACGCGCCATCGGCCGTTGCCCGCACGACAAACTGTTCCTCCTCGCCGACCGCACCACGCAAGAAAAGTGCTGGCCGGTCGTGGCCCGGATCCCCGAAGTGGCCGGGGCCGCGCACATCGTCATCGGCCCCACGGACGAACACAAGAACCTCGAAACACTCTCCGCCGTGTGGACGGAACTGGGACGCCAGGGAGCCACCCGCCATTCCTTGCTCGTGAACCTCGGAGGAGGCATGGTCACCGACCTCGGAGGATTTGCCGCCGCCACCTTCAAACGGGGCATCCCCTACATCAACATCCCCACCACCCTGCTCTCCATGGTCGACGCGGCCGTAGGCGGGAAAACGGGAATCAACTTCAACGGGCTGAAGAACGAAATCGGAGCCTTCTGTCCGGCGGAAAGCGTGCTCATCAGCACCGAATTCCTGAAAACGCTGGACTACGAAAACGTCTGCTCCGGCTATGCCGAAATGATCAAGCACGGCCTCATCAGCACCCCGAAGCACTGGAGGGAACTGCTGGATTTCGACCTCGACCACATCGACTACCGCCACCTGGGCGACATGGTGGGCCAGAGCGTGGCAGTCAAGGAAGGCATCGTGGCACAGGATCCCCACGAACAAGGCATACGCAAGGCACTCAACCTGGGACACACGGTGGGGCACGCCTTCGAAAGCCTCGCCCTGCAAGAGGGGCGCACCATTCTCCATGGCTACGCCGTGGCATGGGGGCTGGTGTGCGAGCTTTACCTGAGCCACCTGCGCGAAGGCTTCCCGAAAGAAAAACTGAGAACGACGACTTATTTCGTCAAGCAATACTACGGCACGTTCGCCTTCGATTGCAAGGAATATGAAACCCTCTACCAGTTCATGACCCACGACAAGAAGAACACGGCCGGGCAAATCAACTTCACCCTCCTGGGCGACGTGGGCGAGATTTCCATCGACCAGACCGCCAGCAAGGAGGAAATCTTCGACATGCTCGACTTCTACCGGGAAGTCATGGGCTGCTGACCGGACAACATTAACCCTTATCCATAAATCAAAAAATGAAGAAAACAATCACCCTCTTCGCCGCTGCCTGCCTGACGGGCTTCTCCGCCCCAGTGGAGGCACAACGCCCGGCCACGGGCAACCCCGTGCTCCCGGAGTTCCATGCCGATCCCGAAATCCTCCATGCCGAACAGACCGGGAAATACTACATCTACTCCACCACGGACGGCACTCCCGGATGGGGCGGCTATTACTTCACCGTGTTCAGTTCGGACGACCTCACCGACTGGCGCCACGAGGGCATCATGCTCGACCTGGGCACCGACCAGGTGCGCTGGGCCGACGGCAACGCCTGGGCGCCCTGCATCATCGAACGGAAAATCGACGGGAAGTACCGGTATTTCTTCTATTTCAGCGGAAACACTCCGGCATCCAACCGGAAAGCCATCGGCGTGGCCACGGCCTCACATCCCTGCGGCCCCTTCACCGACCTCGGACGCCCCCTCATCGACCACCTGCCCAAAGGACAAAAAGGCGGGCAACAGATCGACGTGGACGTGTTCCAGGATCCGGTGAGCGGAAAGTGTTACCTCTACTGGGGCAACGGCTACATGGCCGGAGCCGAGTTGGCCGACAGCATGACGGCCATCAAGCCCGAGACCGAAACGCTCATGACCCCGCAGGGCGGCACGCTGCAGGATTATGCCTACCGCGAGGCACCCTACGTGTTCTACCGCAAGGGGCTTTACTATTTCCTCTGGAGCGTGGACGACACCGGTTCGCCCAACTACCACGTGGCCTACGGCACCTCGCGGTCGCCCCTTGGCCCCATCCAGGTGGCCGAGTCCCCCGTCGTGCTCATCCAACGCCCCGACCAGGAAATCTACGGCACGGCCCACAACGCCGTGTTACAGGTGCCGGGCAAAGACGAATGGTACATCGTGTACCACCGCATCAACAAGAACTACCTGAAACACCAGCCGGGCGTACACCGGGAAGTGTGCATCGACCGGATGGAATTCAATGCCGACGGCACCATCAAGCCTGTCGTGCCCACCCACGAAGGGATAAAACCCCTGAAATAAACCGTGCGGAGGGAGACCTCCGTCGGTCCTCCCCCCGCGCCCATATTCCCCTGTGCCGCATTTGAAATGCGGCACAGGGGAATATCGTCCTATTGGGGAAGGAAGCCCTATCCCATTAAGAATCAACAAATAGGCAAATCGCCTTAAAAGACGTGGATTTTTCTCAAGCGATTCACATTTTTTTCTCAAGCAAAAAAAATGTGAATCGCTTGAAGGAAATTTGCGTGCCTCTTGAGCGCGATTTCGTGCGATTCCGACAACAGCCCCGGCCGCCCCAGCCCGAACCATTTTGGGGGCAGCCACTCCGCAAGTCCAGACAGGCCTCCGCATGCGACGTGTCCGTCAGCCAGAGCAACCCGTCTTTCAGGAACTTCGCCCCCAGGCAAGATCCCAACCGGTGCAGGACCACGCCGGCCTGCCGCTCCTCCCCGTCAGGCCGGAAGGAAAATCCTCCTCCCGCCCCAGGGAAAGGCGCAACAATTGGAAAAAGGCCTGTTCCGCCTTAGGCTGAGACATCTGATGAAGAACGGAAAATAAAGGAACTGATGAAACAACAAAAGAAGGCCAGCCTTCTTCAGCCGCCCGCCTATACAATCAAATCCCGGATGGCGGCCAGCAACTCATCCCGGTGGCTCACCCACGGCCGGTAGCGATGGGTCTTTGCCTGCGTGACCAGTGCGGGCAGGTCGAGCATGTCCGTGCAGATGAGCACGTCGTATTTCTCCTGCATCAACCGGGCGATTTCCATCTGATGGTTGTCCACATGCTCCCCATATTCATGAAGACGGGGGCAGACGACCAAAGGCTTCCCCAACTCCATACAGGAAATAATGGAATTCACCCCGCTATGGGTCACCACGACTTCCGCATCCCGCATATAGCCGTCGAACTCCTCCTGGGGGATCAACCCCAAATGCCGGAACTTCGGCTCGATGGGATAAAGTGCGGATTGCATCACAATCTCATCCGGCTGGTAAACGCCCTGCTCCACCAACCCGTTCAACGCCTGGATGATACGCCCGAAGGGAAACTTCTGCGTCCCGAGCGGAACAAACAACTTAACCTTGTCCATAGCCTCAACTTATCAAAGAACCCCGGCGGCTCTTTCAAGCCGCCCTTTTTTAATATACCGTCCCGCTATAAATGGCATGGGGATAGACTTTCCTCATCTCCGGCCACTGCACGAAGAAGTAATTGGCAAACGGGTAGACCATCTTCCCCGTGACGGATTCGCTGTCCAGCTTGGCAAAACTTTCGACATAGATGATCCTTCGCCGGAACAGACGCGCGAACAGGCAAGTCGGATAAGACGCGCCGGCTCCCGTGGTAATGACCGTCGTGGGCCGTTCCAAGATGAAATAGACGAACGACAAGAGGATGTTCCACCCGAACTTGAAGAAGAAGCTGGCTCCTTCACGTTCCTGCTGCACCAGATAATGATGCGGATGCTTCTCCACCGTCCCGGTCGAAGCCACATTCTTTTCCGTCACGATGTAATAGTCCTTGCCCTCCACCAGAGGCAACAATTGCATCAGTTCCATGAAATGACCGCCGCAGGAACTGACCAGGCAGATTTT
>CALUNJ010000096.1 GCA_944321975.1 uncultured Paraprevotella sp. | reverse complement strand
ATCGTGAACAACATCACGTCCATCATCAGCAAGGAAGAGAAAATCTCGCTGCGCAGCATCAGCATCGATTCCCACGACGGCCTGTTCTCCGGCAACCTCACGGTCATGCTGGACGACACGGGGAGGTTGCAGCAGCTCGTCCGGAAGCTGAAAACCATCAAAGGCGTGAAGCAGGTGGCCCGCAATTAAGCCCCCGGAAAAAAACCATCCGGCTGGGATAGCAGCCCAAAATACGCTCCCCTCCTTCCTGCGGTTCGCCGCAAGAAGGAGGGGAGCGTATTTTTACATTTTAAATTCCTGTCCGCGCGATTCCCTCCACGCCGCCTGGAACGGCAGAACTTTTCTCAAGCGATTCACATTTTTTTCTCAAGCGAAAAAAATGTGAATCGCTTGAGGGAAAAACGCCTCTCCCAAACGGCAGGAAAACCCGCCCGAACGGGCGGATTCAGCCCGTTCCGCGCACCCGGCGGCGTGGCAGCCGCCGGCACCGCCCGGCAAACCGCAAAGGATTCATTCCTTACAAAATGGAAAAAAAACACGAAGCCGGGGGCACCCCGCGGAAGCCCGGAAACGCCCGGAGCCGTCCCGGGCGGGAAGGCGGCTGCCCCGCCCTCACTTCACGATCTTCTTTCCGCCGACGATATAAACGCCTTTCTGCAGGACGTTCAGGTCTGTGCCCACATAGCTCCCGTCGAGCCTGTAAATGCGCTTGTCGCCAGACGCTTTCGTGTCGGCGGTATTCCCGTCGATGCCGGTCGGCACCGTCTCGTTGCGGAACACGAAAGCCATCGTGCCGTCGTCGTTCCGCGTGATGCCGGTCACCGGCTTGCCCATCAGCCGCCTCCCGTCGGTGTTGGGATGATGGAGCGTGGCGGCGGGCAGGCTCGTGTCGGTCAGGCTGTTGTTTCCCTTGTAGGGGTAAGAATCGCCCGACCCGTAATCGGCTTCATTGTCGGCGAGAAAAATGCTGCAATGCTGGACTTCCGTGCCGTTCACCATGTTTGCAGCCCAGAGGTCGGCGTCAAAATCGACATGCAGGATCAACATCCCGCTCTCCGGCAACGCCTCGTCCCATCCTTCCTGCTGCCTGTTCTCCAACAGATAGTACTCGTCGGGGTGGGCGTGTTGTAGATCACGTAGGCTTGCCCCGTCCTGCCCAGCGAACTCATGTCGGCCACGACGGTGTCGTTGGCCAACACCGTAGGCTCTATCCAACCCGCATACCAACGCTCGTAGCTCGTATAGCCGGCCGGCACATACCCGTTGTCGTTGTAGCAGCCGTTGCACATGAGGCTCCAGTTTCCCACGCCGTAGTGGTTGTAATTGTAAGTGACGTCATACAGGTCGGCCAGGCCAAGCCATGGGAAAACTCGTGACAGACCGCACCTATGCCGGAGAGGTCGTCCGCATCGTTCAGCTCCGAGCTGCAGGCGTAAGCATTTACGGTCACCCCGTCGAATTCTTGCGCCTGCGAGATATACGACAAAGCGTACTGGTGCGGCCAGATGGTGGCTTCCTCATGACTGTCGGCCTCGCCATATCCGGCATAGAGGAGGTACACCAGGTCCACCACGCCGTCGCCGTCCCAATCATAGTCGCTGAAGTCGGTCTCACCGTCGATGCCCCGGCAAGCGGCAAGCACCATTTCACTCATCCTAAAGAGGTTTTCGAAACCGTCCTCCATATTTTCCCCATAATAGGCATAGCCCTTGTCCATTCTCACGGGGCCTTTGACGTCGAAGTCCACGACGAACTTCCCGAAGCTCTGCGCCTTGAAATAATCCTTTATGCTCCCTTGGAAATGTCCTTCCGAGAAACCTTCTTCGTTGGCCATGCGGTGGAAAAGTTCCGTGTCGTGCCCGTCGCGGAACGGCATGTCGGCAAATTCCACCAGGATAATCAGCCCCTTTTTCTCGCCCACGTAGGGGGAATGTGATTCCCCCATCTCCAATCTGGCCTGGGGCGAACGCCTGGCCCTTTGGCTCCCGACACGGGCACGCCGCTGGTCCGCACGGGCCTTCATCGCCCCCATGTCGGCTTCACCGGCAAGTCCGGTCTTGCGGTCAATGACAAACTTGCGGCCGTCTTCCGCCTGCCAATAGCGGCAAAACTCGTCGCCGCGAAGTTCCGCCCGGACCTCCGTGCCGTCGGCGAGCTTCAAGGTCTTCCACTGCCCGCGCCGGGCAGGAATTGCAAATGCCACCGTGCACGTCAGCACCAATGACAAAACGAGAATCATCTTTTTCATGAATCGGTATCTATTGATCATTTCCGGGCGTAAAAGTAGAAAAAGTTACCGAACGGGGTAACTTTCAAGTCGCATTTCTTTAACCATCCCGTACACCTTTGGCCGGGAACGAATGCCCCGCTCCCGGGCACAGTCTCCACAGAAAAGGCAGGAAAAAGGGGCATGCCCGCCTTTTTCCTGCCTTCAAAAAGAAATACGGAAGGGCTACAACCCGATCTTGACGGTCTTCTGCGCGGTGCGCACCAGATAGACGTGGCCGCGGGGCAAAGCGACGGTCATGCGCCCGCCATCCGCCGTGAGCGACCGCACGAGCTGCCCACCCTCGTCGTAGACGCGCACGACGGTGCCGGCTCCGGCCTGTTCTATGACGAGCCGCCCGTCCTGCGCATAGACTTTCGCGTGGTCAGCCTGCAGGCCGCGCACGCGGCTGCCGTCCTGCTCGAAGGCCACGTTCAGGAAAGCATTTTCCAAAAGTCCCGGCGTGGTGAAGCGGTTGTCGGCATCCAAGCTGGCGGTGTAGTCCATGCCATCGAGCGTGACGGAGTGGATGCGCCATCCCTCGTAGGGGGTGATGCTCACCGTGCGTGCCTCGCCATATCCGCCGCCCACTTTCACGCAGCCGCTCTCGGCTTGCTGGATAGTGAGGTAGACCGTGATTCTTTCAAACGAAACTTCCACAGTGAGTGCCTCCGCGCCCACTTCCACTTCCAGCACGTCCGTGGCTTCCAGCGTGGTCTCGCTGCCGTCGGCCTGCGTAATAGTCGCCGTGGCCCTATAGCCGTAATCAGGCTGAATGAAGATGGTGGCAGTGCTGTGAGCCGGAGCTTGCCAAGTGGCCGTCCCGTTGCTGAGGGTCTGCCCCTCGAAACTGATGCTGCCGTAGCCGGAAACCTTGGCCGTGAGCGGGCAGAAGGTGGTCGGCACGTAGTCGGTCTCGACAATGTTCGAGAAGTTTTTCCAATACTCGGCACTCTCATACAATGCTTTGCAGCCCTTGGGGACATACAATGTGCCATTCAAAAGCGCGTTTGCTGAGAATGTACCTTCGGTTACTTCGGGAGGCACCGGAGCATTCACCGTAACCGAAGTCAAATTGTCACAACCTGCAAACGTATTGATAACCTTTTCTGTAGATTCAGGCAGCACCACAGCAACAAGTTTCGTACAATTTTGGAAACAATTGGATAAATCCTGTGCACCTTCAGGCACTATAAAAGACTCCATCCCACAACCTGAAAAGGTTTCAACAAATGTAGTTATCCCTTCAGCCAACCAATTTATCGAAGTCAAACCACTACAATATTTGAAAGCTCCATTTCCTACATATTCCACAGTCGAAGGAACGGTTACATTGCTCAAACTACTGCATCCAGAAAAAGCCTCCAAGCCTATGGTCTTTACGTTTGTAGGAATAACCATATTTTTCATACTCCTACAATTATAAAAAGCAAACTCACCTATATAGTCAATACCAACGGGCATTTGCACAGAAGACAAACTAAAACAATTATAAAACAGTCTATCTGCAATTCGTGTGATTCCATCAGGCAATTTTACCTCAACCAAATCAGTGCAAAAACCAAAAGCTTCGTCCTCAATAGAAACCACATTGTCCGGAATGGAAATAGACTGGAGCTTCGAGCTGCGAAATGCACTGGACTTAATAACGGTAATCGTTGAAGGAAGATTCACAGCCAAAAACGTAGAACCAAAAGAGTTTGAAAACGCACCATCTCCAACAGCAGTAACCATAAACTTTTTCCCATTCCATTCCACATGCTCCGGAATGACATAAGTTCCATCATAAGGCTTAGAATTAAACGGATCAGACGGCCCCCCGGTCACTTCTACAGTTAAATCATCCAGCGACGTGACATTGTAGTAGATACCATCTTTCTCGAAGTCGTAGGCTTGCGCGCCCACGACGCAAGCGAACAAGCCCGTCAGGATTGCCCACCACGTTTTGAAACATCTGTGTGTCATGTTAGATTACGCTTTATGCCGCCTGAACCCTCCGGCGGCGTAAATAAAAAAAAGTAGAGGCGCGGGGTCTTGGCTAATTATTCCTATTGAGGCTCTGGACTGCCCGGTCAAAAATAATAAGCAAAGCCCGCGCCTCATGGTATGATTCGCTGCCTGAGTGAATTTACCATGGACGCGGGCGTTTATGCTCATTATCCCATGACCGAGGAATTGTCCAGATTCCAATAGGGGATAAGTTCGCTAAACGCCCTTTCGTTTCTCGCAAAGTGTGTCCGCCCTGCTCCTCTCGCGAAGCTCGGACGGCGTAAAGGTAAACAAAGTTCCCGTAAGGGACAAGTTTTTGTGTCTTTTTTTAATGCCATGCCGCCGGCAAGGGACGGGGCGCAAGGAAGGCCTTAGCCCTCGATTTCGCTCAGCTCAAGCCAGCGCATGGACTTCTCGTCCAGTTCGTCGTTGAGCCGGGGCAGGCGTTTGGACTTCTCCGTCAGCTCGTCCACGCCGAGCGTCCCGCTGCACAGAGCTTCCTCGATGGCCTTCTTTTCGGCCTCCAAGGCGGCGATGTCGGCCTCCAGGGCTTCCATCTCGCGCCTCTCCTTGAAGGTCAGCTTCCGCTTGCCGCTGTGCTCACGCTGAGGCCGGGTCGCAGCCGGCGCGGAAGCCGGGGCTTTCGCCTCGCGGGCTTTTTGCCGCTCACGCTCGAAACGGAGCTTCTCCTCCTTCCATTCGCGGTATTGCGTGTAGTTTCCTGGGAAGTCGCGCACGTCGCCCTGCCCTTGGAATACCAGCAGGTGGTCCACCACCTTGTCCATGAAGTAGCGGTCGTGGCTCACCACGATCACACAGCCCTTGAAATTCCTGAGGTATTCTTCCAGCACCTGGAGCGTCACGATGTCGAGGTCGTTGGTCGGCTCGTCCAGCACGAGGAAGTTGGGGTTGCGCATCAGCACCGTGCAAAGGTAAAGCCTGCGCCGTTCCCCGCCGCTCAGCTTATAGACATAGTTCTGCTGGTCCTTGGGCGAAAACATGAAGTGTTGCAGGAACTGCATGGCCGAGAGATGGCGTCCGCCGCCGAGGTCGATGTATTCCGCGATGTCGCGCACCACGTCGATGACCTTCATCTGCTCGTCGAAAGCCATGCCGTCCTGGGAATAGTAGCCGAACCTCACCGTCTCGCCCACCACGACCTTGCCGCTGTCGGGCTTCTCCAGCCCCAACAGGATCTTGATGAAAGTGGACTTCCCCGTGCCGTTGTTGCCCACGATGCCCATCTTCTCGTAACGGGCAAACGTGTAGAAGAAATCTTTCAGGATTACCTTGTCCGGGCCATAGCTCTTGCAGATGTAGTCGGCCTCGAAAATCTTGCTGCCGATGTAGGACGACTTCACTTCGAGCGACACCTGCTGCTCTGCGATTCTCCGCTTGGCCACCTTCTCCAGCTCGTAGAAAGACTCCTCGCGGTAGCGTGCCTTATGCCCCCGCGCACAAGGCATGCGGCGCATCCAGTCCAGCTCCGTGCGGTAGAGGTTGTTGGCCCGTGCGATTTCCGCGTTCGCCACGTCGATGCGCTCCTGCCGCTTCTGCAAGTAGTAACTGTAATTTCCCTTGTACGTGTAGAGCGTTTCATCGTCCAGCTCCAAAATAACGGAACACACCCGGTCGAGGAAATAGCGGTCGTGCGTCACCATCAGCAGGCTCAGCTTAGACCGCTTCAGATAGTCCTCCAGCCACTCGATCATCTCCAGGTCCAAGTGGTTGGTCGGCTCGTCCAGGATCAGCAAGTCCGGCTCGGTGATCAAGACATTGGCCAAGGCCACGCGCTTGAGCTGCCCGCCCGACAGGGTGGAGACTTTCTGGTTGAAGTCATTGACCTTCAGCTGCGAAAGGATTTGCTTGGCGCGATTCTCATAATTCCACGCCTTCTCGCGTTCCATCCGGTCGAAAATCTCGTCCAGCCGCGGATTTCCCGGTGTGGCCATGCAAACCTCGTATTCCCGTATCAGGTTGGTCACCGCATTGCCGTGGCAGAAGCAGGCCTCGATGACCGTCAGATCGGACGGATAGGCCGGGGTCTGTTCCAGATAACCGACTTTCAGGCCGTTCCGGAAGACGATGCTCCCCTCCTCGTAGCCTTCCTTTCCCGCCAATATATTTAATAAGGTGGACTTTCCCGTACCGTTTTTGGCAATCAGCCCCACATGCTGCCCCTCAGCAATTCCAAATGAAATCTGCCGGAAAAGCACACGCTCGCCGATGCGCTTGGTCAAGCCTTCCACTTGCAAATAAGGATTCACTGTAGCCATATATTCATGCAAATTGGCGCGAATATAACCATTAATTGGGAAACCGGCAAAAAGAAACGCAAAAGGAAATGACTTTTTCTTTTTCCACAAAAAAAACGGGAAAGTTTGAGGTAGTTCTGATTTTATTTGTTAATTTTGCACCATCAAGACCAATGGAATCCGCCACGTGCGGTGCTTCCGTTTTCACCAGAACAAAAATTCCAATTTGAAAATATTGACTTTATTCTACAGCCATAAGCTGTACAATAATGGCGCATACAATACAACACATATACTTGATATGCATAAAAAAAGTGAATTAGAAGCCATGTCGCAGGAAGAACTGACAGGCATCGCAAAAGAACTGGGAATTCCGGCTCCCGAAGAAGACAAAATGGGACTGATTTACCAAATCATCGACGAAGAATCCATACTTTCTGCCGCACAAAAGGCTCCCACGACAAAAACTACGCGCAAAAGAACACGGATCGCCAAAAAAGAACCCGACCATGTGTATAGCGCATCGCAAGGCAACGGCGAAAATTTCGACCTGAAAAAGAAGGCCGCCTCCGAAGAAACACAAGCCGGAGAAGCCACCGAAAACCTCGCCGCTCCTGAGCCTCAGGCCGGAAACACGCTTCCCGCAGAACCGGCCGGCGAACAAGCACCGGCCAAGGCACCCAAGAAACGAGGCCGGAAACCCAAAGCAGAAAAATTGGCCGAGGAAGCCGGACAACCGGAAACCACAAGCCAAAACGATAATGCCGAAAAGGCAGAACCCGAAAAACAACCAGAAGAAATGGACTTCACCGACGTACCCCTGGACATTTTACAAGACGCGCCCGTCCAGGAAACAACCCCTGCGGAGGAAGAAAACCCCGCCCAGGAAGAACCCGTACTGACCCAAGAGAACAACAAGGAAAACGAAGCGGAAAAATTCTTCTCTGCCGCCGAGGACGACTTTGTCATCGTGGAAAACATCCCGGTGCTCGCCCCGGATCCCGCAATGGACGACAACTACATGACCTATTCAAGCCCGCAACCGGACATCACCACAGGCGGATATGCCGATGCGGCCTATGCCTATCCGCAAAACGGGAAGGAAGAGGCTCCGAAGAAAGAAGCCGAAGCAAACTATGACTTCGGCGACATCCTGACGGGAGAAGGCGTGCTGGAAATCATGCCTGACGGATATGGCTTCCTGCGCTCCAGCGACTACAACTATCTGTCCTCGCCCGACGACATCTATGTGAGTGCCTCACAAATCAAACTGTTCGGGCTGAAGACGGGCGACGTCGTGGAAGGCCCCGTCCGCCCGCCGAAGATGGGCGAAAAGTATTTCCCGCTCATCCGCGTGACGAAAATCAACGGATGCCTCCCCAGCGACGTGCGCGACCGCGTGCCTTTCGAACACCTCACGCCGCTCTTCCCGGACGAGAAGTTCAAACTCTGCAAGGGAGTCAACGACAACCTGTCGACCCGCATCGTAGACCTTTTCGCCCCCATCGGGAAAGGGCAGCGCGCGCTCCTCGTGGCACAGCCGAAAACCGGTAAGACCATCCTGATGAAAGACATCGCCAACGCCATCGCCGCCAACCACCCCGAAGCCTACCTCATCATGTTGCTCATCGACGAGCGCCCGGAAGAAGTGACCGACATGGCGCGCACCGTGAACGCCGAAGTGATTGCCTCCACGTTTGACGAACCAGCCGAACGCCACGTGAAAATAGCCGGCATCGTGCTGGAAAAGGCCAAACGGATGGTGGAATGCGGACACGACGTGGTCATCTTCCTCGACTCCATCACCCGCCTGGCACGCGCCTACAACACGGTATCGCCCGCAAGCGGGAAAGTGCTTTCCGGCGGTGTGGACGCCAATGCCCTGCACAAGCCCAAACGGTTCTTCGGCGCGGCCCGCAACATTGAGAACGGCGGCTCACTCACCATCATTGCCACGGCCCTCATCGACACGGGCAGCAAAATGGACGAGGTGATCTTCGAAGAATTCAAGGGAACCGGAAACATGGAACTCCAACTCGACCGCTCGTTGAGCAACAAGCGCATCTTCCCGGCGGTCAACATCGTGGCATCCAGCACACGGCGCGACGACTTGTTGCACGACAAGCAAACCTTGGACCGCATGTGGGTGCTCCGCAAGATCCTGGCCGACATGAATCCCGTGGAAGCCATGACCTTCCTGAAGGATCGCATCGAGCCGACCAAGAACAACGAAGAATTCCTGATGAGCATGAATTCCTAAAAGCCGGGCATATCCCGGCCTCAACAGCGGCATGCCGTGACAGAGCCATGAAAAGGCTCCCGCCACGGCATGCCGCTGCCTCTTTTCCCGTAATCTCCCGGCTGCAGAAAGACATCAACGCTTCGAGCGCAAACGATATTGCTGGGGCGACATTTGCTTTAACCGCTTGAAAAAACGCCCGAAATAAGACTGGTCCGGAAAGCCCAGGCTCACACTGATTTCCTGTATGCTGGAATCGTTCTTGTCCAACAACCTCATGGCTTCCTGCAACAGGGTCTCGTCGATAATCTGCTTCGGCGTGTGCCCCAAGATCCCCTTCGTGATTTGCGTGAGGTATTTGGAAGAAATACAAAGCTCGCCCGCATAGAACATGACTTCATGCTCCCGCGCGAAATGCTGGTGAAGCAACTCCATAAACCTCCTGAACAGTTCCCGCGCACGGGATGAATCCACGGGAGCCTCACCGATTTGGGTCGTGTCCACCAGCTCATAAAAGCCATAAAGCATGCTGCACACCAGGCTCGTTGCCATCTCTCGCGTGTAGCCACGCCCGTAACCCTCCATCGCAAAACCGAACAAATCACAAAAGCTATTGAAAAGTTTCTTCACCCTCGCGTCTACCGTCCACACGACTTTCGTGAAAAGAAGCAGCATGAAACGCGGCTCCAGACGCTGCCTGCATTCCCGCAACATAAAAAGCGGGAACGCGATCAGAGAAACTGAAAAATCGGCAGACGAAACCAATTTCCTCACCGACAACTCCGGTCGCAAGAACAACAGTTTCCCCCGGTCTATCACATACTCCTCTTCCCCGACCAGCAACGTTGCCCGGCCTCTTTCCACAGAAATCATCAAACACTTGTCCTGACGGAACTCCTCTTCGCCCGCCCAGTCCAAAGAAGTCCGCAAAAAGAAACACTCCCGAACAAGCAGCGAACTTATTTTCTCGACCATGCAAAGAAATCTTTTGTTAATAGAAACCAAAATTAAGTAGAATATTCCTAAAATGCAAGAAGTGTTCCCAAAATGAACAAAACAAAGGTACTTTTAACACCTTCAAACTCGTTCTGTGTGTGTAACTTTGCACCGAATTTTGAGAATTTGAGATTTATTTTTTTATTAATGAGTTATGAATAGAGGTATTAAGACTGTGGCAACGACAGCATTCTGCTGTATGGTTGCATTGACAGGTTGCAACAAGCAACCACAAGCTATGGACACCGGTTCTTACAAAACCATGACCGTAAAAACCGAATCCAGAGAACTCCAATCCCGCTACAGCGCACAAATTGAAGGCCGCCAAGACGTGGAAATCTATCCGCAA
>CALUNJ010000095.1 GCA_944321975.1 uncultured Paraprevotella sp. | reverse complement strand
GCGCCCCACGCAGCCTTGCACCGCCGTCACCCCTCCGCACGACTCCAAGCCACAAGTCAATCCCCCCTATTTTAAAGGAACACGAATCTTGCTTATAATCAACAAGATAAACACCAGCTTGAGACACCGGGATTTTCCTCAAGCGATTCACACTTTTTTCTCAAGCGATTCACACTTTTTTCTCAAGCGGGAAATTTGCACCCCTCTTGAGAGTGCCTTTTTATCCTGTCCGCCCCACGGACGGCCCGGCACCCAACGGACACGCTTATCCCACCAAGTCCGCATACCCGGCACCCGCCTCGCGCAACAAGTCGGCCGGAGAGAGTTTCACTTGCAGCCCGCGCTGCCCCGCGCTCACATAAATGTAATCGTATGCCGCCGCGCTTTCGTGCAAATAAGTCGGGAAGCGTTTCTTCATGCCGATAGGGGAACAACCGCCACGGATGTAGCCTGTCACGGGGAGCAGTTCTTTCATGGGCAACAATTCACATTTCTTGTTTCCACTCACTTTGGCCGCTTTCTTCAGGTCGATTTCATGCTCGCCGGGCACCACGCAGACGAAATGCCCCGTCTTGTCGCCATGAAGCACGATGGTCTTAAACACACGGTCCACATCCTCGCCCAACTGGGCGGCCACATGCACGGCACTCAAATCCGACTCGTCCACCTCGTAGGGAATCAGTTCGTAGGCCACCTTCGCCTTGTCCAACAGACGGGCCACGTTGGTCTTATTGATTTTCTGCTTTGCCATACCACATCTCTTTCAAATACTTGGAAGTGTAACCCACACCGCTCTGCGCCAACGCCTCCGGTGTGCCTTCGAACAACAGTTGCCCGCCGCCCCGTCCGCCTTCAGGCCCCATGTCGATCAGGAAGTCGGCCGACTTGATGACATCCAGGTTGTGCTCAATGACCACGACCGTGTTGCCCTTGTCCACCAAGCGGTTCAACACGCCGAGCAACACGCGGATGTCCTCGAAATGCAGGCCGGTGGTCGGCTCGTCGAGGATGTAAAGCGTCCGCCCGGTGTCGCGCTTGGACAGTTCGGTGGCCAACTTGATGCGCTGGCTCTCGCCGCCGGAAAGCGTGGTGGAGGGTTGCCCCAGTTTGATGTACCCCAGCCCCACGTCCTGCAACACTTTGATCTTGTTCAGGATCGCAGGCTGGTTCTCAAAAAACTCCACCGCACGATTGATGGTCATGTCCAACACGTCGGCTATGGATTTCCCCTTGAAACGCACTTCCAGCGTCTCGCGGTTGTAACGCTTGCCGTGGCAGACTTCACAAGGCACATACACATCGGGCAGGAAATTCATCTCGATGGTCTTATACCCATTGCCGCCACAAGCCTCACAACGTCCTCCCTTCACATTGAACGAAAAACGTCCCGGCTTGTAACCACGGATCTTTGCCTCGGGCAGACTGACGAACAAAGCCCGGATGTCGTTGAACACACCGGTATAAGTGGCCGGATTCGAACGGGGAATGCGGCCGATGGGCGACTGGTCCACGCTCACCACCTTGTCCACAAACGCCATTCCCTCAATGCGGTCGTAAGGCAAGGGGTCGCGCAACGAACGGTAAAAATGTTGCGAAAGGATGGGCAGCAAGGTGTCATTGACCAAGGTGGATTTCCCGCTGCCCGACACTCCGGTGACACAAATCAACCGGCCCAGCGGGAACTCCACATCCACGTGTTTCAGATTGTTCCCGCTCGCCCCCCGGATCCACAGGGAATGCCCGTTACCCTCACGCCGGCGGGCCGGAACCTCGATGGCGCACGTGTGGTTGAGGTAACGCGAAGTCAGCGTGTCTTGCCGGAGCATCTCGGCCGGCGTTCCCTGAAACACCACTTCGCCTCCCAGCCGTCCGGCCTTCGGCCCCATGTCAATGATATAGTCGGCATTTTCCATCATTTCCTCGTCATGCTCCACCACGACGACAGTGTTCCCCATGTCGCGCAACTCTTTCAGAGAGTGAATCAGCCGGCGGTTGTCACGTTGGTGCAACCCGATGCTAGGTTCATCGAGGATGTAAAGCACGTTGACCAGCTGGGAGCCGATCTGCGTGGCCAGCCGGATGCGCTGGCTCTCGCCGCCGGACAAAGAAGCCGAAGCCCGGTTGAGCGAAAGATAGTCGAGGCCGACATCCAGGAGGAACTTCAGACGCGAACGGATTTCCTTCAAGATTTCAGGCGCGATCTTCCGTTGCCGGTCCGTGAGATGCTCCTCCACGTGCATCACCCAGTCATAAAGTTCGGCGATGTCCATCGCCGAAAGTTCGGCAATATTCTTGCCCGCGACGCGATAGTGAAGCGCCTCTTTGTTCAGCCGCTGCCCGTGGCATTCCGGACAGGTCACGGTCTTCGAAAACTGTTCGGCCCATTTCTGCGCCGTGGCCGACCCTTCGCTCTCCTGTACCGACTGGATATATTTCACCAGCCCCTCGTATTGCACGTAATAGTCCGTGGAAGTGTGGATCAGCTGCGCCTTGACCCGCACGCGGTCCACCGACCCATAAAGGATCTCATTCAACGCCTCTTCCGGCAAGTCTTTCACCGGTGTCTTCAAATCGGCGTCGTATTTCTCCAGCAAGGCATCAATCTGCCAGAAAATCATGCTGTTCTTGTATTTCCCCAAAGGAAGTACCGCCCCGTTGTACACCGACAGGCTGCGGTCGGGGATCACTTTGTCCATGTCGATCAGGTTGACGAATCCCAGCCCCTTGCAACGCGGACAAGCCCCCTGCGGGGAATTAAAAGAAAAATTGTGGGGAGCCGGGTCGCGATAAGACAGTCCCGTGTCGGGACACATCAGGCGCTTGCTGTAATGGCGCACTCCTTCCGTTTCCGCATCGTAGACCATCAGCTCGCCCTCGCCCTGCTGCATGGCCGTGGCCACACTGCCCCGCAGCCGCTTGTCGTCCTTCTGCTGCACGCGCAACTTGTCCACGACCACTTCCACGCTATGGTTGCGGTAGCGGTCGAGCTTCATGCCGCTTCCCGCTTCGACGATCTCACCGTCCACACGCACGTAAAGGTAGCCCTTGCGGCGGATCGTTTCGAAGAGTTCCTTATAATGCCCCTTGCGGTTGCGCACCACCGGGGCCAGGAGATAGATGCGCCGGCCTTCATAGTCCTTCAGGATCAGTTCTATGATCTGTTCTTCCGTGTAGCGCACCATCTTTTTGCCGGAAAGATAGGAATAGGCCTCGCCCGCCCGGGCGTATAAAAGGCGGAAGAAATCATAAATTTCCGTAGTCGTCCCCACCGTGGAACGCGGGTTTTTGTTCGTGGTTTTCTGCTCAATGGAAATCACCGGGCTTAATCCCGTGATCTTGTCCACATCCGGACGCTCCAGATTGCCCAGGAAATTTCGGGCATAGGCCGAGAAAGTCTCTATGTAACGCCGCTGGCCCTCGGCAAAAATAGTGTCGAAAGCCAACGACGACTTCCCGCTCCCGCTCAAGCCGGTGATCACGGTCAGACTGTTGCGCGGCAATTCCACATCCACGTTCTTCAAATTGTGCACGCGCGCCCCGAAAACTTGTATCTTTTCTGTCTCGTTATCCATTCTTGTCAATCATTGCCATTCGCTCCCGTACCGGAATAGCCCGTCAGCACGTTCACATCCCTTCTTATCTTGTATTCCTTGCCATCCGCCCCGCGTGCGTTCACGACCACGAAGTAGACCCCGTCTTTCACGGTCTTCCCGTGGAACTTCCCGTCCCATCCTCCGTCCAAGGTGTCCCATGAATACAACTTCTGCCCCCACCGGTTGAAAATGGCAGCCTTAAAGCTCACGATGGACTGATAGCCCTCCTTCGCCTTGTAGATGTCGTTATATCCGTCTCCGTTCGGAGAAAAAGCATTCGGCATCTCCAGGATCGACTCACTGATGGACACCACGAAGGGGTTGGCCTCGCCCTCGGCAGGAAACTGGATGGTGTCGTTGCCATGCACAAACGTGGCATAGAGTTGCACGTAGAACGTGCCGCTCTCCGTGAAAGTATATTCCAGATTCTCGTCAAAACGGTTGATCACGGGCGCATCTTCCTGCCCTTCCCGGAACACGCGCCACTCATAACGCACGGAATATTCGCCCAAGTCTTCCACATTGGAAGTGAAATGCCCCGCCAAGGGAGCCGACTGCTGGTCGGAAGCGTCGTCGATTTCCTCGCCCGTGGAAGTCGTGTAACTGGCCGCAGGATTGACCGTGGGGTAAACCGCCTGTGCCGGCAGGAGCCCCGGAATGGCACACAACAAGCCCAATACCCAAAACTTCAATTGATTCTTCATGCCTGAATATTTGTGCAAAAATAATGTTTCCCATTGAAATAACCACTTTTTTTCCGTAATTTTGTCCGTCGTATCAGAAAAAAGAAATGTCATACTGGAAAATATTACGCAACCTCACAGCCATGCTGTGCGTTTTGCAGGTTCCTCTCCATGCACAGGAAAGGAACACTTTTGTCCATACCATCCAACGGGGAGAAACCGTATATTCCATTGCACGCACGTATCAGGTGTCGCCCGACGCGATCTTGCAACTGAACCCGTCGGCCACCGACGGCATCAAAGCCGGCAGCACACTCATCATCCCCCAACAGGCGCCCAAAGAAAGGTTTCACACCATCAAGGCCGGCGAAACCCTTTACCAGCTCACGAAGACCTACGGCGTGGACGCAGAAACCATCTGCAAAGCAAACCCCGGACTGACCGCGGACAACTTCAAGGCCGGCAGCGTGATACGCATCCCGGCTGAGGCTCTGGCCACAGCCACAGCCACTTCCACGCCAGCTGTCCAAAAGCCACAGCCCGACACACGCCCGGAATGCAGGGAAATGTACAGAGTGGGACGCAGAGAAACCCTTTACAGCATCGCAAGGCAATTCAAACTGACCGAAAAAGAGTTGCAGGACGCCAATCCCGAAATGAAGCAACCGGGGTACAAACTGCGCAAGGGGGACCTCATCTGCATCCCCTACCCGAAAAGGACAAAAGAAGAACCCACCGCCCCGGTGAAAGCCGGGAACCAGACGCCTTCGAACGCCGAACTGATCGGAGGAAAAACCACCCCGGCGCCGAAACGGCTCGTGCGGATGGGAGTCTTGCTGCCTTTCAAGGGGGGCACTGAAGAGAACAAAAAGATGATCGAGTTCTACCGCGGCGTGCTGATGGCCGTGGAACAAGCCAAGGCCTCCGGCATCTCGGTGGATGTCTTCGCCTATGACTCCGGCCACGGCCCCAGCGCCTTGGCAAATGCCGTCGCGGACGGCGGGCTTGACTTCGTGATCGGCCCCCTCCAGACGGAACAGACCGGAGCACTCAGCGACTTCTGCGAAAGGCACGGGACGAGGCTCGTGGTGCCCTTTTCCTCCCAAGGCGAGAGCGTGTACCAGAATCCACGCTACTACACCGTCACCCCTCCGCGCCCGGTGCTCATCTCGGAAGCAGCCCACTTGGCCGCCGGCCTCTTCGCCGGGGAAAACTTCATCCTGCTCGACGGGCGCGAGAGCGATCCCGAAGCCACGGCCTTCACCGAAGCCCTCAACCGCAAGCTGACGCAGAAAGGACGCCGGATGGCCACTCTTCGCATCGATGCCCGTGAACTGGAGTGGATCGAAACCTTGGACCCCGCGAGGGTCAACGTAATCGTGCCCGGCTCGTCCGGCATCACGCTGCTGGACCGCCTCTGCCCCCTGCTCAGGAACTTCGCCGAGAAATACCCCCGGTTCCGCATCAGGCTCCTGGGCTACCCCGAATGGCAGACCTACACGGCGCGCCACTTGGAGGATTTCCACACCTTCGACGCCTACGCCTACTCCAACTTCTATGCCAACCCCTTGGGGCAAGGGCCGGCCGCACGCTTCGAAGCCGGTTACCGCAAGAAGTTCCACGAGCCGCTCCTCGGCTCTTTCCCCAGCTTCGGCATGCTGGGATTCGACACGGCCGCCTTCTTCCTCAAAGGGATTGCTGAATTCGGCGACTCGTTTGAGCAACACCTCGCGCAGGTAGAGGCCGAGCACTGCCAGCACCGCTTCGACTTCCGTCGCGTCAGCTATTGGGGAGGATTCATCAACCGCGGGGTAGAACTCATACACTACACTCCCGCGCACACCATCGAACTCGTACGCCCGAAATGAAAACGAGAAGAAACGGCATGGGAAAGAAGAACCACATGGGACAACGGAATCCCGGGGAGAAAGGGAGAAAAGACTCAGGGAAAAAGGCGGGGGCAAGGCTGCTGGCCGCCCTGGCCACCGTCATGATCTGCGCCCCCGCCGCCCGCGCGCAGATCGGGGAGCCGCGAAACGACTTGGCCGTGGGCCTGAACGGAGGCTACACGCTGAACCGCGTGATGTTCAACCCCACCATCCCTCAACGGCTCAAGGGGTCTCCCTCCTTCGGGCTCACACTCAGATACACCTGCGAGAAGTATTTCAAAAGCCTGTGCGCCGTGCAGGTAGAGGTTAACTACGCCAACCTGGGATGGGAGGAAAATATCGAAACCTCCAGCGACACCTACCGCCGCAACATCAGCTACATCCAAATCCCCTTGCTGGCCCGCATGGGCTGGGGATATGAAGAAAAGGGCGCGATGTTCTACGTCGTGGCAGGGCCGCAGCTGGGCTTCTATCTGGGCGAAAAGGACCATCGCGGGGGACTCTTCAACGACTCCACCCTGCGACTGCGCCCCGGGCTGGTGAACCAGCAATACGACATGCCCGTGAAAAACCACTTCGAATATGGCATCACCGCGGGCATGGGCATCGAGGTGAACACCCGCCGGGCAGGCCACTTCCTGCTCGAGGGCCGCTACTACTACGGACTGAGCGACATCTTCGGCAACGGCAAGAGCGACGTGTTCGGCCGTTCGGCCAACGGCACCATCGTCATCAAAGCCAGCTACCTCTTCGACATCGTGCGCACGCGGCGGAATCCGGCCGGCGGAAAATGACACCCGCAGGTTCTTCCAGCGGGACATCCGGTTCCCCGCATTTCAAAAAAAGAAATCCCCCGGGACGGCGGAAAAGCCGTCTCCCGGGGATTTTCTTTTCCCCAAAAAGCGCGCGCTATTCGTCAATCCGATCGAGCGTGACACTGCGCAGGGAACGCAACACCACAGTCTCCCACGGCGTCTAGCCCTTGATACGGTACTTATGGAATATTCCTGTAAATGTCCCCAATATTGCTTGCGTTTCTTATCATATGCCTTGAAACGTTCTATAACATTCTTCAGGATGCACAGTCTCAACATCCTTTTTATCACCAAACAAAATCCCATTCAACATCTCACAGCAAATTCAATATGCGTCCAATACGAGCGCAAGTCACGCCCCACCTATTTCTTATCCTTCCCGTTTCCCGCACTAATCTTTGCCATGGCAAGACAGATTCCCATCAAAGCCCCAGCTATCGCGCAAATCCAAAATGCTGCCCCCAAGGCATTTGCCAAGATTATGAGGACAAAAACAATAAGTACAATTAGCATAACAGGCATAATCCTGATTTTTAAATATTCCTACCACTGGAAAAGCCACGCAATTGTCTGCGACCGTGCATCACGACTAACGATGACTTCTCTCGCGCAAAAGCATCTTTCAGTCGTGCAGTTTCATCTATTCTATCAACGAAATTCATACATATTTTCATGCATCGCAAACATAATGTTCTTCAAAAACAATGCGGAGACACCTGCCACACTCTCGTCGCAGGTGTCTTCGCATTTCTTCTATGATGAAATAAAATACGCGCTCACTCTCCCTCTTATTATCTCAACCGCTCGAGCGAACGGATCATTAACTCGTCTTTCATAATGTTCCGGAAAGCCAAGTAGTCCAGGATCAAGGCCACTGCCGGAAACGCCGCCGTCCAGTTCAAGGTGAAATCCGCGTCATAACGCGACTTGAACACATAGACGAAAGACACAAAAACGACATAATAGCCCACCAGAAGCAAACCGCCAAACACCGACATGCGCACCTGGAACATGCGCCGCCTGAACAAGAAAATGGCGATGAATGCCACTACCGCCGCCGCCAAAAGCAGCGCGAACATGGCCCACGGGGAATAAGTCCGGGAGCCGTCGGCCATTGACAGCCACAAGTTATAGAAATCCGCCACCGGGATGCCGCTTTGATGGAAATGCCCCACCGGCGTACACAAGCACACCACCGCACAAACGGTCACCAGCAAAAGATAAACAGACTGAATACGCTGTATCATGACAAGCCACTCCTAATGCTACAAGGGAGGTTATCCTATTTCCACAATATCCTTTTCCTTCATCGGGTTGCGGAAATAAATCTTCCCTTCGATGAATTCCTGGGTGGCAATCAAAGTCGGCTTCGGGAGTTTCTCGTAAAAGCGCGAAATCTCGATCTGCTCCCGGTTTTCCGACATCTCGTCCAAGCTGTCGCTGACGGAAGCGAATTCCTGCAACTTTTTCGACAATTCGTTCTTGATGTCCATGGAAATCTGGTTGGCACGCTTACCAATGATCGCCACACTCTCATAAATGTTACCGGTTTCGTCACACAGATCCATGATGTCACGGGTCACGGTGTTCGTAGGTGCATTTGTTTTTTTATAATCCATAATTGATAAAACAGTTTTTATTGTATTCCTCTTATTTCTTGTTCACGACCTTTTCCGACTGGGCAAAAATCCGTTGCGCATCTTTCATGTACTTCGACTCCGGATATTCATTCACAAAACCATAATACTCGTCTATCGTGTCGCGGTAGCGCTCCAGGCGCTTGGATTCCACGCTCTGCTGGGCCAAATGGAACTTGGCACGCAAGATCATGATGGAAAAATCTTCCCGCCGCTGCGGACTGGCATAAGGGAAATCCAGCAAAGCGTTGCGCGCCGTCACGATGCAGGCCTCGTAATTGCTCCCGCCATAAGAACAATTGCCCATGTACGTGCCCAGGTTGTAATACAATTGCGCCGCGTCGTATTCCTTTTCCACCATTTTGTCCTGCAAGGCAAAAATCATCTCCTGCGTGCGCTCCTTCAAGGACGTATAGGGGTAGTAATCCAGGAAATCCTGGAACTCCCTCACGGCAGCCATCGTGTTGCTCTGGTCCAAGCGCGTGTCCGGCACACTTTCATACAACGAGCGGCCGGCATAAAAACGGGCGTATTCCACATACTTCCCCTTCGGGTACGACTGGTAATATTTCTTAAAGTAAGTGTAGGCCACGTCATAGTTTCCGCTGCAAAACTCGGCCATCCCCAGCATGTAGAGCGACTCCTCGGCCCGCAGCGTCCCCTTCATCAGCGTCACCATGTCGGTCAGCAAAGTGGCCGCACGGGCATACTGCCCTTTCACAAAATATTCCTTGGCTGCCTCGTACTTATAATCATAATCCGCGGTCTTCAGCACGTTGTTGTATTGGTTGCATGAAGCCAGCAACAACAGCGTCCCCGACAACAAAAACAAAATCCGTTTCATATTGTACAATTGATTTGCAAAATTATGGAAAAGCGGCGACTTCTGCAAAAGAAGCGTGTTTTTAAATGCAAAAAAAACACCGGCACCCTGTTTTTAGGGATAAAATATCTATTTTTGCAAGTCTAAAAATGCCATATCCGCCTACTGACCATGCCGAAATTCGAACTGACAGCAGATTATGTCCCCACCGGCGACCAACCGGAAGCCATCGCCCAACTGACTGAAGGCGTGTTGCAAGGCCTGCCGGCACAGACATTGCTGGGCGTCACGGGGTCGGGAAAGACCTTCACCATCGCCAACGTCGTCAGCAGGGTGAACAAGCCCACGCTCATCCTCAGCCACAACAAGACCCTCGCCGCACAACTCTACGGCGAATTCAAAAGTTTCTTCCCCCACAACGCCGTGGAATACTACGTGTCTTACTACGACTACTACCAGCCCGAGGCCTACATCCCCTCCACGGACACCTACATCGAGAAAGACCTGGCCATCAACGACGAAATCGACAAGCTCCGGCTGGCCGCCACCTCCGCCCTGCTTTCCGGACGCAAAGACGTGATCGTCGTGTCCTCCGTGAGCTGCATCTACGGCATGGGGAACCCGGCAGCTTTCTATGACAATGTGATAGAACTCCGCAGAGGGAAGATCATGGACCGCAACGTGCTCCTACGCCGCCTGGTGGACAGCCTTTACACCCGCAACGACCTGAACCTGGAACGCGGCTGTTTCCGGGTCAAAGGCGACACGGTGGACAT
>CALUNJ010000094.1 GCA_944321975.1 uncultured Paraprevotella sp. | reverse complement strand
AGCGGCGACTCGCGTTACATGGACTTCTATGAGCGGGCGGTGTTCAACCACATCCTGTCCACCATAGATCCCATCCAGGGTGGCTTCGTGTATTTCACGTCCATGCGTCCGGGGCATTACCGGGTATATTCCCAGCCGCAGACAAGTTTTTGGTGTTGTGTGGGTTCGGGCATGGAGAATCATGCACGTTACGGCGAGATGATTTATGCACACCAAGGGGAGGAAGAGTTGTATGTAAACCTGTTCATTCCTTCTGTGTTGCAATGGGGCAAGGTGACGGTGGAGCAAAAGACCGCGTTCCCGGCTGAAGAAGCCACGACCTTGCGTATTTCCACGAAGAAAGCAAAAGAATTCACGGTGAAGTTCCGTGTGCCGGAATGGTCGGACGCTTCTCGGATGGCGTTGGCCGTGAACGGTGAGGCGCAAGCGGTGGTACCTGCCGATGGCTATGTTTCGGTGACCCGTAAATGGGCGGACGGAGATGAGGTGCGTTTGACTTTGCCGATGTCGCTTCGTGCCGTAGGGCTTCCCGACGGCTCGGCCAACTACTCCTTTATGTATGGCCCCATCGTGCTGGCTTCGCGCATGGGCAAGCAGGACCAGGTGGGATTGTTTGCCGATGAGAGCCGGGGCGGCCATATCGCCGTGGGGCCGCAATATCCGTTGCAGGACATGCCGGTGTTGGTGGGCGACACGGCGGACGTGTTGTCCCATATCCATAAGGTGGAAGGCAAGCCGATGACGTTCAAACTCGGCGGCTTATATCCCGAACGTTATAAGGAAATGACGTTGGAACCGTTCAACGGGGTTCATGAATGCCGTTATATGGTGTATTGGCCCATGATTTCGGCGGAGAAGCTGAAAGCGCAGCAAGAGGCATTGGCTCGGGCGGAACAAGAGCGCGCCGCGTTGGAGAAAGCCACGGCCGACAAGGTAGTCTGCGGCGAGCAGCAGCCGGAAAGCGACCATTTCATCCAGTCGGAGAAAGCCCGCACGGGAACGGACAATGACCGTCATTGGCGCAGTGCGGACAAGGGCGGCTGGTTCTCGTACCAAATGAAAACCAACGGGAAGAAAGCCGGCAAGGTGCGTGTGGAATGTGTCATGACGCATGACGCAGGCCTGACGGTAAGCATAGAGGGAAGGAATGCCGCTCAAGTTTCTAAAAAGGATATGGATGGCAAACAGATTATGGAATTTGCCGTTCCTGAAGATTTGCAAGCTAAGGACGTGTTGACCGTGAAGTTCGCTTCCGGGGAGAAAAACGTCACGCCGCGAGTGTATGAAGTGAGGCTGATGGTTGTGGGAGAAGAAGAGAAATGAAGAAGTTGATGGGTTTGGTTTGTGCTGCCGTACTGTTTGTCTTGCAGGCGGCGGCACAGCCGTCCGGCTCTTGGACGGCTGACAACGGCAACGGCACGTTTACCAATCCGTTGTTTTATGATGAATTTTCTGACCCCGACTTGATCCGGGTGGGCGAAGACTTCTATTTGGCCGGGACGACGATGCACTGCACTCCCGGTGTGGTCGTCCTGCATTCCAAGGACTTGGTGAACTGGGAGTTCCTGAGCTATTGTTTCGACCGTTTCGACATGGGCGACGAGTTCCGGCTCGAAAACGGCAAGGAAGCCTACGGGCAAGGCATCTGGGCTCCCTGCATCCGTTACCATGACGGGAAGTTTTATGTGTTCTCCAACATCAACGGGCACGGCATGCAGGTGTTTATTGCCGAGGATCCGGCCGGGCCGTGGGAGCACATTAACATGGGCGGGAATATTTATGACTTGTCCGTCTTGTTTGACGATGACGGCAAGATATACGCCGTGTATAAATATGACGAGGTGCGGATGATTGAAATCAAGCCCGACTTCAGCGGCTACGTGGAAGGTAGCGAGCGGGTCATCATTCCTGCCGGAAACGCCATGGGCGAAGGACACCATTTTTATAAAATCAACGGGAAGTACTACATCATCAGTGCCAATTACGCGCCGGTGGGACGGATGCAGTGTGCCCGTGCCGACCGTCCGGAAGGGCCGTATGAGACGGTGACCATCAGCATGAAGGAGACATTCGGCACCATGCGCGCCATGACGGTGGGCAACGTCGGGTTGGGCACTCCCGTGCCGGGAGACGGCTTCCAATTCAAGATCAATGAGCCGGAAGGCAATTATCTCAGTGCGGTTCCCTTGCACCAGGGAGGGATTGTGGACTTGCCCAACGGCGAATGGTGGGGCTTCTCGATGGTGGACTTCATGGCGGTCGGGCGCACCACGTGCCTTTCTCCGGTAACATGGAAAGACGGTTGGCCCTATTTCGGACTGCCCGGCAACTTAGGACGTTCGCCGCGTACTTGGTTCAAACCCAATGTGGGAAAGGACGTGCAGCCGCATGCGCCTTACGTGCGCAGCGACAACTTTGACGGCAAGGCGTTGTTGCCCGTGTGGCAGTGGAACCATGAGCCGGTGGACGGAAAGTGGAAACTTTCCGGCGGAAAACTCCGGTTATACACGCTTCCGGCCAAGGATTTCCTGTGGGCGCGGAACACGTTGACCCAGCGTGGCATCGGGCCGGTGTCCGTGGCCACGGTGGAAGTGGACGCTTCGCGGCTGAAGGATGGCGACGTGGCCGGCATCGGGCTGCTCAACATGCCTTGCGCATGGATGGGAGTGGTAAAGGACAGTAAGAATTATGTGCTTCGCTGGTACGACCAGGCATCCGGGCAGCAAAAAGACGTGCAGATCGGCGAGGCCGTTTTCCTCCGGATTACGGGAGATTTCCATCGCGCGCGGGCGCAGTTCAGCTATAGCGAAGACGGCGAGGCTTTCACCGATGTGGGCGACAGTGTGCGGATGCCTTATCAGCTGAAGACCTTCCAAGGCACACGCTATGCGCTTTTTGCTTATAACATGGACGGAAAGTCCGGCGGCTATGCGCAGTTTGACAACTTCACGGTGGACGAGCCGATGGCAGACCGTAGCGGGAATCTGCCTTTAGGAAAGGTCATCACATTGGTAAACCTGGGAACGGGCAATCCGGCGTGGGCCAACCCGCATGGCATGTTGCATTCCGCCGCGAGAGGCAGTAAGGATGCTGATGGAGCCGGTTGCCGCTTCCGGGTTCACGACCGGGGGCAGGGGCGTGTGGCCCTTGAGGCTTTGAACGGAACCGGTTTCGTCACGGTGGTCGGTGCCGGCTTGTCGGCCGATGTGCGGTTGCTGAAGGAAGAGACGGAAGGCAGCCTGTTCCTTTGGCAAGACATGCTGCGGGGGCAGTGCATGTTGCTTTCGTTGAAGACGAACCGTTATGTGGGCATTCATCCCGAAACTGGCGAACCGTATTCTGCCGACTGGCCGGGGACGTTGCCCGACCGCAAGGACGGTACGGTGTTCAGTTGGAATGTAGTGGAAGAATAGTACAAATAATTAATTTTTCGGATTGCATGAAAAAGAGTGTGTGGACCTGGGTGTTGTGCGTGTTGTGCGGCTTGTGGGCAGGCTGCGATGCACAGACCAAAGAGAATGGAATTTCCGTATCGTCCAAAGGGGGAGGTTTCCCGTTGGCGGAAGCCTCGGTCGTTTATGACCAGGCGGACGGAAAAACTGTGAAGAAGGTGGCGGAACTGTTCGCGGGGGATATCGGCCGCGTGACCGGAAAAGATGCGGCGATGCAGGAAAGCATGCCGGAAAGCGGCGCGGTGGTCTTGCTGGGTACGGTAGAAGGCAACTCCTGGATACGCCAATTGGCGGAAGACGGGAAGATAGACTTGTCGCCGTTGAAGGGCGGCGTGGAACGTTTCATGTTGAGACAGGTGAAAGAACCGTTCCCCGGCGTGGACGAGGCGTTGGTCATCGCGGGCAGCGACCGCCGCGGCGTGGCCTACGGGGCATTCACGCTGAGCGAGGAAATGGGCGTTTCGCCATTCTATTGGTGGGCAGACGTGCCGGTGAAGCGGATGGACAAGGTGATGGTTAAGGCCGATTACGTGTCCGCTCCGCCGTCGGTCAAGTTCCGTGGCATTTTCCTCAACGATGAAGGCTGGGGGCTGAATCCCTGGGCTGCCAAGACCTATGAAAATGAGTTGGGCAACATCGGCCCCAAGACGTATGCCAAGGTGTGCGAACTGGTGTTGCGCCTGAAAGGCAACATGCTGGCTCCGGCCATGCACACGTGTTCCGATCCTTTTTATACCCATCCGGAGAACAAGGTCGTGGCCGACGAATACGGCATTCTCATCACGACGTCACACTGCGAGCCTCTCCTTTTCAATAATGCGTCTAAAAAGGAATGGGACACGGCGAAAGACGGTCCTTGGGATTACTCGAAAAACAGCGAGACGATACTGAAGAAACTCGACGACCGGGTGCGTGAGGCTTCGCCTTATGAGAATGTCTATACGTTGGCCATGCGCGGGCTGCACGATGCGGGCATGCAGGGCGACCTCACGGAGGATGAGAAAGTGCAGATGCTGCAGAAAGCCATCACCGACCAGAGGGGGATCTTGTCTAAGTACATCCAGAAGCCTCTGACGGAAATTCCGCAGATTTTCGTGCCTTACAAGGAGGCGCTCGATTTGTATGAACGCGGTCTTTCCGTGCCCGAGGAGGTCACTTTGGTGTGGCCGGACGACAATTACGGTTACTTGAAGCGTTTGTGCAATCCCGAGGAGCAGAAGCGCGCCGGCGGTTCGGGTGTCTATTATCATCTTTCCTATTTGGGCGGGCCGCACGACTATTTGTGGCTTTGCACCACCCCTCCGGTGTTGATGTATGAGGAGTTGAAGAAGGCCTACGACACGGGCGGCAACCGCTATTGGTTGCTGAATGTGGGCGACATCAAGCCCATGGAACTGGGCATCAAGCTGTTCTTCGACATGGCGTGGAACCTCGGCGCTTTTGACTATGAGCGGGTCAATGGCTATCAGGCCGATTTCATGGCCGGCATTTTCGGGGAGGATTACGAAGAGGAGTTTCAGGATTTGCTGGACACTTACTATCGGTTGGCCTGGAGCCGCAAGCCTGAGTTCATGGGATGGGAGCGCGAATGGGACGCTCCGCAGTATAAGGAACTGAAGGACACGGAATATTCTTTTGAGGCTTACAATGATGCCCGTCAGCGCCTGGCCGATTATCAGCGCATTTCGGATGCGGCGGACAAGATTTACGCCGCGCTGCCGGAGGACTACCGTGCGGCATTCTTCGAGTTGTTGGGTTATCCGGCCATGGGGGCTTATCAGATGAACCGCAAGTTCCTGCTGGCCCAGTTGAATCATGAGCTGGCGGCAGCCGGACGTGTGGAAGAGGCCAACTGGGCGGCCCGGGAAGCCCGCCGGGCCTACGATAGCATTTCCGGCCTGCATCACCGCTACAATTCGCAACTCGACGGCAAATGGAACCACATGATGATGCTGGCTCCGGGCTGGGTGGCCAAATATCAGAACATGCCCGAGGTGAGCTATGCGGAGGGCGCCGGGGAGAAGCCGGTGGACTTGTCCCCGCAGGAGGAACAGAACCGCCTGGAAGGGGCCTATGTGGTGGATCTGGCTGATTATGCCCACAAGGAAGACGACGGGCAGACGGTTATCCGCTGTCTGGACGGCATCGGTTATGACTGGGTCGCCATACAGTTGGGTGAGGCCGTGCAACCTTCGCTCGACCCGGAGAAACTCGACGGGGCGAGGGTGGAATACGAGTTGCCGCGCATGGAGGCCGATTCGGTGACCATCCAGGTCTACACCTTGCCTTTCTTCCCGCTTTATGCGGACAAGGGGGCTAACCGCTACGGCATATCCGTGGACGGGCAGCCTGCCGTGGTGGCCGAGAACAGGCCGCGGGAATATTCCTTGCAGTGGAAGGACCAAGTGTTGCGCAACGGGGCGTTGGCCACGGCCCGGTTCAAGATTGATCCGGCGTTGGAGCATCACACCTTGACGCTCACCGTGGGCGATCCGGGCGTGATGGTGCAGCGTGTCATTGCCGATTGGGGCGGGCTGGAGAAAACCTATGTGGGACCGGCTGCGGCATTGTCGCATCCGGAATAGGACTAATTTCATAAAGGATTCATAGATTAATTAAAGTATAGACGTGATGAAACATGTGATGAAAAAAATGTTTTTGGCGTTGTTGCTTTGCGCGGGGCAGGGCGGCATGCTTTCGGCGGCGGTGCGGTTGCCCAAACTGGTGAGCGACCGCATGGTGCTCCAGCGGGAGACGGAATTGAAAATTTGGGGATGGGCCGATCCCGGTGAGAAGGTGACGGTGCGTTTCCGTGGGGCGCACTACTACACGGAGGCGGGATCCGACGGCCGCTGGAACGTCATGTTGCCGCCCCAGCAGCCCGGCGGCCCGTTTGTCATGGAGGTGAACGAGAAGGTGATCCGCGACGTGTTGGTGGGCGATGTCTATCTCTGTGGCGGGCAGTCGAACCAGGAGAACCCCATTGAACGCCTGGTGGAGAAGTTTCCCGAAATCCCGGTGTCGAACAACCACATGATCCGCCACTACAAAGTGCCCTACCAGGACGTGACGGACGGCGTGCGCGAGGAGATTGCCGGAGACGCCGTGTGGCATTCGGCCACGGCGTCCGAGGTGCTCAACTGGACATCCCTGGCCTATTTCTTTGCGACGGAGGTGTACAACCGCTACAAGATCCCGGTGGGCATGCTCGTCTCGAGCAAGGGAGGCACGGACATCGAGGCGTGGATCGACCAGGCGCATCTCAAGGAATTTCCACGGCTTGTCGTCGACCAGGAGGCACTCCGGGCTTCGAGGGAGGCCCGCCAGGACAAGGGGTCGGGCAAGTGGAACCGGCGCGATTTCGACGATTCTTCGTGGGACACCGTGAAGTTTCCCGGCACCTGGCGCGAAACGGGCATCAAGGTGCGTGGCAGCGTGTGGTACCGCAAGAGCTTCGACCTGCCCGCTTCCATGGTGGGACGGCACGCGAAGCTCTACATGGGGCGCATGGCCGATTGCGACTCGGTGTTCGTCAACGGCCGTTTCGTGGGCACGACCGCCTATTTCGGCCCTCCGCGCAAGTATGACGTGCCGGCCGGCGTGTTGGTGGAGGGAAAGAACGTGGTGGCCTTGAAGCTCACGGCGATGAACGGGGGCGGGGAGATTGTTCCCGACAAGCCTTATAAGCTGCAGGGCGACGACGACACGGTTGACCTGACCGGCACGTGGAAATACAAGGTGGGCCTTGACCGTTCCGAGGCCGACCAATATGCCGAGCGGTTGTCCAACCTGCGGCGTGCGGGTTCGGGGCTTTACAACGGCATGATCTGGCCCCTGCGCGATTGGAAGGTGAAGGGCGTGATATGGTATCAGGGCGAGAACAACGCCGGGCGTGCCGGGGAGTATGCCACGTTGCTGACCAACCTGATTGCCGGTTGGCGCGAGACGTTCGCCTGGCCGGAGATGCCGTTCCTCCTGGTGCAGTTGCCCAACTACATGGCCCTGCAGGACAAGCCTTCCGACAGCGGCTGGGCACGTCTGCGCGAGGCGCAGTTGAAGGTGTCGCAGTCCGTGCCCGGCACGGCCTTGGCCGTGACCTACGATGCGGGCGAGTGGAACGACATCCACCCGCTGGACAAGAAGACGGTGGCCCGGCGGCTTTTCCTCGGTGCGCGCAAGCTGATCTACGGCGAGAAGGTGTCCTGCGCCGGTCCGGTGTATAAGGAGATGAAGATAGACGGCGACCGTGTCGTCCTCACGTTCGAGTCCGAGAGGGGACTGGCCGTGCGGGGTGGCGGAAAGACTCTGAAACATTTCGCTGTGGCAGGCGAAGACCGCAAGTTCGTGTGGGCCGACGCGGTCATCAAGGGGGGCAAGGTGATTGTCCGTAGCGGCGAGGTGCCCCATCCGGTGGCCGTGCGCTACGCCTGGAGTGACAATCCCGTCGAGGCCAATCTTTGCGACAAGGACGGCCTGCTGGCTTCCCCTTTCCGCACGGATGACTGGTAAAGTTCCCGGGCAAGAAATGGAACTCTCCGAATGTGTTCTGAAGCCCTCTGCGTGTGTCCCATCCGCAGGGGGCTTTGTGTTGCCGGCTGGTGGCTCTCTATCGGCTTTCTTCCCTGTGGCTTCTCCCGGCGGGTGGAGGGCTCTGAAACGGACTGGCGGCCGCGTGAAGCCCGCAGGGCAGCGGATGAAGACGGATTGGAAATGCCGTCGCTTAGGCATGCGCGTCCGCCGGAAGCACGTCGGCTCCATGCGGCCTTGCCCTCGTCACGCCTTTTCCCTTTCCGTAAGCTCCTTTTCCGAGTCCATATCATCTTATTTTGAAGTTGCTCTTATCTTGTTGATAATCAGGAAGGTCAGCTTGTCCTTTGAAACACCTGGATTTTTCTCAAGCGATTCACATTTTTTTTGCTTGAGAAAAAAATGTGAATCTCAAGAGAGGAATTTGCATGCCTCTTGAGGCCGATTTGTCCTATTCCGCCACACCGTCTTTTCCCCCCTTCGCGGGGCCGTAGGAACGTCGTCGGCTCCAGGCCGTAACCTTTTAGACTCTCCCTGCAAAGTTCCCACTGCTTCTGATCTTGAATTGGAGGGATCTTTGTGTGCTGGAAGGGCTTCGCCGGCATTGTCTGGCCTGTTTTTGGGGAAGGGAAATGGTTCGGGAAAGCCGATGTGCGCCGAGAGCCATGAAATCCGCATGGGGGAGGCACTGTGGCGGCTTTACGCAGGTCGGGGCTTGTCTGTCGGGCAGTGTGGAGGGGAATGGAAAACGTTATCTGAAAAACAATCTTTCTACCCTAAATGAACTTCTACCTAAAGGAACCAATCATTAACCTAATTTCCATATCAGCGTATCCTTGGCACAATCTTGTTACCCGCCGCAAAACAACCCAAAAAACTGCATTAACCTAATTAACCTAATCATTAAATTATGAAACCTATGGTTGTTGTTTTCTACGCTGCAAAGATAATGCCTTTTTTCATTCGGCGTTTTCGCTCATGTCGCATGTTTCTTCGTTTTTGAAACATGGCGTGTTTTTTTTCAGGGCGATGATACAAAAACGAAGAAACATGTTACATTTCAAAAAGTCGGTTCTGTGGAAAAGCCTTATTTTTGCTGCGTAAACCAGACTATAATTAAAAAAAGTGAAGCGTATGAAACAATTTCTATCAGAATGCGGGCGACGATGGCTTTCGGTCGTCGCCATGGTTTTGCTGGCTTTTGCCGGAGTGTGCGAGGTGCGCGCCGACGTGCCCTTGCGCCGCCCCATCTCGCCGGAACGTCCGATGTGGCTCATCCATATCGACACGTGGAATTATCCCGATCCGGAACGCATCATCGAGATGGTGCCGGAGGACATCCTGCCCTATGTGGTGTTCAACATTTCCTTGTCGGCGACCGAGAGTGTCTGCCCTGACGGGGGAAAGGTGTGCGACTCCTGGCTGAAGGCTTGTGCCCAGAAACGTGTGTGGGCGATGGTGCAGTGCGCCAGCGGCGGGCACAGCCAGTTCTCGGACCACGACCTTTCGGTGTATGAGAACTACTTCCGCCAGTATCCGAACTTCATCGGCTGGAACTTCGCCGAGCAGTTCTGGGGATTCGGGGACAAGAACGAGGACGGCACCATCACGCCTTCCTTCCTGGAGCGCCTGTCGCTCTTCGGCGACATCCTGAAGATCTGCCACCGCTATGGCGGCTACCTCGTGGTGAGCTTCACGCAGGCCTACTATTCGGCCGACATGATGCCGATTGCCTACATGAAGCGCAACCCGGAAGTGAACCGGCTCCTGACGGAACATCCGGAGCATTTCATCTGCTGTGAGAAATACACGATGCAGAACGGTTTCCTCGACATCGAGAGCAACTGCCTTGGAGCTTATCTGGGCGGATATGCCGGAAACTATGGCATCCGTTTCGACGATTGCGGATGGTCGCCCACGGACGGCAACGATGCCACGGAGAACGACGGCGACCTGGAACCCTTCGTGAAGGCAGCCGGCGCGATTCCCATCATGGAGCATGTGATGCTGACGGGACAGACGGTGATCGACGGGCCGGAACTGATCTGGACGGAAGACTCGCGCGAACTGGGCACCTCCATCACTTCCGACGGCTACACGCGCCGCAACTGGGGGTGGTTCCCGCAGTTTGTGAACATCAACATCGACGAGTTCCGCAAGATTCTCGACGGCACGGTGCGCATCCTCTCGCGCGAGGAAGTGATCGACCGGACGAAGATTTGCCTGCAGAACGACCTCAGCCGGGGCACTTTCGACGACTATCTCACCCCGGCCACGCTCTTCGACGGACTCTACCG
>CALUNJ010000093.1 GCA_944321975.1 uncultured Paraprevotella sp. | reverse complement strand
CACGTGGAAGCGGCCGTCTCACCCGGGCTACAAGGCCGGCTTTGGGGCATGACCCTGCAAAACGGGGGCACCGTGGTGGCCACCCATTCGTTCCGCACCGGGGCGACCCCCCAAACCTTCTTCCTCAACCGCGGAGACATGCCGCCGGGGGTGAGCCAAATCACCCTTTTTGACGGCGACGGGCGGATTTGGGCCGAACGGCAGGTGTTCATACCTCCACGCCCTTCAAAAGAGGACAGCATCCGCCTGCGGGTGGAGACGGGGTTGCTGCGCCCCTGCGGCAAAGTGAAGCTGACGGCGGAAGCCGCGCCGGGCTGCACCTTCTCCTTCTCCGCAAGGGACATCGCGTCTTCCACCGGAGGACACGACGGCGATATACGCACTTGGATGATGCTCTGTTCCGAACTGCGCGGCTACGTGCACCAACCTGAATACTATTTCGAGGCCGACGACGCGGCGCACCGCGAGGCGGCAGACCTGCTCATGCTCACCCAGGGATGGCGGCGGTATGACTGGCAAGTGATGGCACGGGCGGAACCCTTTGAACTGGAATATCCGGCGGAAGACGGGCTTTACCTCGACGGGCGGGTGTTCCCCGACCAACGGAGGCAACGTACGGACGGGCTGCGCCTCACGTCCTATCTTTATAACCGCGCCGGAGAATCGCTCAGGGGGGAGGCACGCACGGACAGCGCGGGGCACTATGCCTTCTCGCTGCCCGACTGCACGGGGCGCTGGTCGCTCTTCCTCAAGGCCGAGGGCAGGAAGGGAAAGGAGGACTTCCGCATCGGCATCAGCCGCCACTTCGCCCCCGTGCCGCGCACCTATGACTGGGGCGAGACCCGCCCGGAAACGGAAAACCTGCACGGGCGGTTGCGCTTCGGCGGATTCGAGGACACCGACACCCTCGCCCCACCGCAGGAGAAACGGCACATTCTGATGCCCACGGTGCATGTCGATGAACGGTGGGTGTACGAGAATCCACGCGTGGCTTGGGAAAGCGAAGCCGTGGGACGACAGAAATCCTATCTCTACTACGACTGTGACGCGGCGGTGGACCTGATGGCTGACAAGGGGGAGGACATCCCCACCTTCGAAGACTGGCTGAAGGAACGGAACGAATATTTCACGGGAGAGACCTACATTGTGCGCGACGAAACCACGGAAGAGGAGTGGAAAGAAAGCCTGAGGCTGATGTACCAAACAGGTGGTGAATATGAACAGCTCATGGAATCCCTGAATAAAGGGAACCCGATTCTCAGCAAAGAATACAACATCTACAAGGATGGATTGAAATACGACGGACGTCCCGTCGTGTGGGTCATCGACAATGCCTATAATTCTATCTCGGGAATAAACTATAACCACCAAATCAAACAAGAAAAGCCCTATAAGGACCCGTTTAAAGATCCGGACACAAAAAGAGTGAAAAGAGATTTCACTGTACCGAAAATGGAAGTGACTTTTGTCAACTCCACCGCACATAACACCGTGGAGATGCCGCTCTTCCTGGACGAGGTGAAGTCGGTCTATGTGGCCGATGACCAGTCTACCTGGCGGAAGTTCATCCAGTTCACAAATGAAAACATGCAACCGCCCGTGACGGTGTTCATCTATACGCACCACAGTTTCTTCGGCAACGTCAAGGGATTGCGCCGCACCTATTTCCAAGGCTACAACGTGCCTTCCACTTTCGAGATGAACGACTACAGCCTCTTGCCCCCCATGGAGGACTTCCGCCGCACATTGTATTGGAATCCGGACGTGACCACGGACAAGCACGGAAAGGCCGTCATTGAGTTCTACAACAACTCGACCTGCCGCGAGATACAAGTCTCCGCCGAGGGCCTCACCCCCGACGGACGGTGCATCTTCAACGAATGAAAAAAGCGCAAACAAAACATCCGAAAGAAAAAAAGGAGGCTGAAGGAAAGTTTTAGCGAAGGAAAAACGAACCGCGGAAAGACAAAGGCCATCCTGATGACAAAGCTGCGGCATGCGGGGACTGGTTAAAATCCAAATCCGATCTTTAACACGCCCCGCACGCCGGCTTCATTTCACCGTTCCATATTTCCCCCCTCCGTCACGCTTCCCCGATTTGAGTGCCCTTGGGCAATCCGTGCTGGTCCACGGCATTATGCTCGTCAGCCCCCACGGCAATGCAAATAATGTCCTTCATGTTGTCCATCAGATAATAATAAGGAGTCATCATCACGTTCCGGAACACCTCCACATCCATCGTGTCCCACACCGGACAAACGTATTCAAACACGACGTGCCGGTCATCTTCCAGCAAATAGTAATGTGCATAATAATAGTTTTCCGAAAACTTCCGGTTGAGGAACTGCAACACCGCCACGCACTTTTCTTTCGGTATGCCGAAATCCATCCATGCCCATGAAGCCAGCCGCCGGCCGTCGTCAAGTGCGCGGAAACGCACGGTGATATTCAGCAAGTCCGTCGCCATGACCAGATGAAACACTTCGCTTACCTCGTCATAGTCATAATTCAGTTCCAACTCCTCCAAACAATTCTTGATATAAGCCTTTACGTCCATAATCCTCCCTGTCTTATAAGTTTTCATCCATTTCTGCCAAAGCGGCCTTTAAAGATAAGAAAAAAAACAATACGAAACCGGAGAATCATTTTGAAAATCTCCAAAAAGATTCTCCGGGTCTGATGTGTTTGTTTTCGTGCAGGCTGCGGGTATCGTCCAAAGGCGCCCTGCAATCCGAACGGCCGTTTCCGGCTTCCACCGCTTAAAAAAGATTCAGCCGGTTTTTCCGGGCTTCTTCCAACGGAGCCGCTGCGGCCTCTCCCATGCCGGCCGCCTGTTTCCGCAGCCGCTGTTGCTCGCCTTTCAATGCCGTGAAAGCCTCCCCGCAGGTCGCCGGGTTCAGGAAACGGGCCGCAAGGAGCGCATTCTGCGAAGCGTCCTTTACCCACAGGACCGGCCCGTCATAGGCCGGCGCAATCTTCAACGCCGTATGCAGGCGGCTGGTAGTGGCTCCGCCGATCATGACCGGCACGGAAATCCCCGCCTTGCGCAATTCCGACACCACATGCACCATCTCGCCCAGGCTGGGCGTGATCAATCCACTCAATCCGATGAGGTCGGGATGCAGCGTGCGGGCCTTTTCCACGATGGTTTCGGCGGGCACCATCACGCCCAAATCGACCACCTCGTAATTGTTGCAAGCCATGACCACGGCCACGATATTCTTGCCAATGTCATGCACGTCGCCTTTCACGGTGGCCACCAGCACCCGCCCGGCATGCTCCGCGCCTTTGTGCTTCTCGGCTTCTATGCGGGGCTGCAGGATGCCCACGGCCTTCTTCATCGTGCGGGCAGCCTTGACCACCTGCGGCAAGAACATCTTACCCGCCCCGAAAAGTTCCCCCACCGTGTTCATCCCCTGCATGAGAGGCCCCTCGATAAGCTCCACCGCATGAGGATAACGGGCAGCGGCTTCTTCCAGGTCGGCTTGCAAATAAGAGTCAATGCCTTTCACCAGCGCATGGCTCAAGCGCTCTTCCACGCTGCCGGCGCGCCAGGAATCGGCTTTCCGTGCGTTTCCAGGGCATCCGCCTTCCGCCTCCGCTTTCAGCCGTCCGGCCAATTCCACAAGGCGTTCGGCCGCATCGGCCCGGCGGGCCAGCACCACGTCCTCCACCGCCTGCAGCACATCGGCCGGCAAGTCCGCGTACATCACCGTTGCGGCAGGATTGACAATGCCCATGTCCATCCCTTCGCGGCAGGCATGATAAAGGAACACGGCATGCATGGCCTCGCGAAGCTCATTGTTTCCCCGGAAGGAAAACGACAAATTGCTCACCCCGCCACTCACATGCGCACCCGGCAAATGGGTATGGATCCAGCCTGCGGCACGAATAAAATCCAGCGCGTAACGATCGTGTTCGGGCATGCCCGTGGCAATGGCCAACACATTGGGATCGAAAATGAGATCATGGGGGTTGAACCCCACCTTCTCCACCAGCAAACGGTAAGCCCGGGCGCAGACCTCGATTTTCCGCTCATAAGTGTCGGCCTGCCCCTGCTCGTCAAAGGCCATCACGATCACGGCCGCCCCCAAACGCTTCACCTGGCGGGCACGGGCGAGAAAGACCTCCTCCCCCTCCTTCAGGGAAATGGAATTGACAATGCTCTTGCCTTGCACGCATTTCAGCCCCGCCTCGATGACGTCCCAATTGGAAGAATCGATCATCACCGGCACGCGGGAAATCTCCGGCTCACCCGCCAGCAGGTTCAAGAAGTTCACCATTTCCGCCCGCGCATCCAGCAAGCCGTCGTCCATGTTCAGGTCAATGACCATGGCACCGTCCTCCACCTGCTTGCGCGCCACGTCCAAGGCTTCGTCGTATTTCTTCTCCTTAATCAGCCGGAGGAACTTGCGCGAACCGGCCACATTGCAACGTTCGCCCACATTCACGAACTTTACTTCCGGCGTTTGTTCGAAGACATCCAATCCGCTCAGGCACAACGTTTCCGCACGAGGTGCCGGCACATGCGGCCGCCCTTGGGCCGCCAAATCCGGAAAGAGGGCGATATACTCGTCCGTAGTCCCGCAACAGCCGCCAATGAGGTTCACCCATCCCTCGTCCACGAAAGGTTTCATCTCTTCCGCCATCTGGACAGGCGTCTGGTCATACAGCCCCATGCTGTTCGGCAATCCGGCATTCGGATAGACCGACACATAATAAGGCGAACGGCGGGCCAAAGTCTCCACGAAAGGCGACAAGTCGCGGGCGCCGAAAGAACAGTTCAGTCCCAGCGAGAAAATATCGGCATGCGACACCGAGGCCAAAAAAGCCTCCAGGGTCTGTCCCGAAAGCGTCCGTCCGCTCCGGTCCGACACCGTGACCGACAACATCAACGGCACCCTCCGCCCCACGGCCTGCATGGCGTCTTCCGCCGCATAGATGGCGGCCTTGGCATTCAACGTGTCGAAAATGGTTTCCACCAACAAGGCGTCCACCCCGCCTTCCAGCAACGCCGCCATCTGTTCCCGATAGGCGGCGGCCAGTGCGTCGAAAGTCAACGCACGACTGGCCGGATTTTCCACATCCGGACTCATGGAACAAGTCTTGTTGGTCGGCCCGACCGAACCGGCCACGAAACGCGGGCGGGCGGGGTTCCGGGCCGTGAACTCATCCGCCAGTTCCCGGGCCAGCCGCGCTGCCGCCAGGTTTATCTCCCGGCAAAAGTCTTCCACATGGTAGTCCGCCATGGAAATGCGCTGGGCGTTGAAGGTGTTGGTCTCGATGACATCCGCTCCCGCAAGCAAATACTTGCGGTGGATGTCGGCCACCACATCGGGACGGGTCAGGCACAACAAGTCATTGTTGCCCGCCATCTGCCCGGGAACCTCCTTAAAGCGTTCGCCCCTGAAATCGGCTTCCGAAAGCCCATAACGTTGTATCATGGTGCCCATCGCACCGTCCAACACCAAAATCCGTTCCTTGATCGCTTCCTGTAATGTCATGCTAATAGCGTTTGATTTGCCGGTCCATTTCCCGGCGGTCTTCTTTCTCTTTCAGCGTCTGCCGCTTGTCGTACTCTTTCTTGCCCCGGCAAAGATAAATATCCAGCTTGGCCCGCCCGTTCTCGTCGATGAACAGCAACGTAGGCACAATGGAATACCCCGGCGTTTTCATCTCAGCCTGCAACTTGCGGATTTCCGCCTTGTTGAGCAGGAGCTTGCGGTCGCGCCGCGTCGAATGGTTGTTATACGATCCATAGGAGTACTCGGCCACATACATGTTCTTCACCCACATCTCTCCGTTGTGGATGAAGCAAAACGTGTCCACCAGGCTGGCCTTTCCGGCCCTGATGGATTTGATTTCCGTACCGGTCAGCACGATGCCGGCCGTGTATTTGTCCAACAGCAAGAAATCAAACGAAGCCCGTTTGTTCTTGATGTTCACCGATTTGTTCTTAGTCTTCTTTTCTGCCATATTCCTCTTATTCCTTCACGATCTCCGCGAACACGTCCAAGTGTTCGTCCACATAATGCGCCAGCGTGCCCGTCACCTCTTCTTCCATTTCCACGAAAGCGTCGTCCAAGTCATCGAACTTCGGATATTGCTCAAACATCCCCATGAACTCCTCGTCCGTCCGCTCCCGGGTCAGTTCCTCCTTGTGCTTGACATAGAGTTTCCTGGCTTTGTTGACCAACTTGGCCAGCTCCGTGGCGCCCATCATGCGCATAGCCTTCGCAAAAGGGTTGTCAAAGATGAACGGGCCGTAGCCGTTATAGATCAACTGGATGAACCCGCCATCCATCACTTCCTCACGGAAAATCGCATAGGCCAGCAACGAGATCTGCTCCCCGTTGAGCATTGCCATATTTTCCGCGCTCAGCTCTCCGCCAATAACTTCCTTGTAGCGGTCGATGAAAACTTGCAGGAATTCATCCATCCCCTGTGCCGCCGCCCCGCGCAGGCGCGCATCGCTAATGGTTATCGTCTTTTGTTCCATTTCCTTTCTAATCCAAGATTTGCAAAGATACGATTATTCTTTCTTTTAAGTTTGGACAACACTAATAAAATCACTATTTTTGAAAGAAAAACTTGGGCAACGCCCCAAAACATCAGCCAATGAGAAAATTGCTCCGTTTTCTACACCTGCTATTATATATAGGAACAGGAATAACCACCCAAGCATACGTCAATCCCCGCACCAAAACCAATGGTTTCTCTTTGGAATTTCCCCAAACCACGTCGGGAACGGGTGTCCGCATCTGCCACAAAGGGCACACCCTATTCTTCCAGGACAATCCCATACAGTTCATTGTTTACCACGCGGGCACGAAAACCGCGCCACCGGAAGAAGCGGTCCACGTGGCCCCCTACTCACAAGTGAAACACGTCCCCGAAGGAATATTAGCCTGCGGAATTCTCCACACGACAGAGGGCATCGCCGTCCACTTTTCAGACCTATACCAAACATCTAACGGCATTTTCACCTTGCACCGCAAAGTAAAAGTGACCGCAGCGCCACCAAACGGCACGGAGATGGGGTTTGCCACAGCATACGCCATCCTGCCATACGCTCCATGCACACCTGATGCATACGAATATTTTATTCCTTCCATTCTTTACCGCGACACGGAAGGAATGCATCCGCATGCCATTGCAGCCGACTTGCAGGTGAACCGGATGTACGTAAAGGAAACACGAACAGGCATGCCAATGGCTATGTTGCGGGACATGCGCAACGGCATTCAATTGTCCTTGCTCCACCATCCTGACATCGAGACTGCCGGATATCCCAACGGCGGCCAACCCGGCATCATTGACAATGCCATCCGCTTCGGCTCTCTCGGTTACAGTTTCTCGCCCCGCCTTTCCGTTGACTTCCGCTTTCCATCCGCGGAAGGCCCCAGAAGCTATGAGCCACACCGCCACAGACTTTCCGGAAACCCATGGATTGGACGTTACCATCGGTTACGCCATGATGCCATGCAAGCATATACCCTATACCTCATCCCGGATTGCCAAGATTCCTTCCAAAAAGGCATGACGGCAGCCTACGTAAAAGCCTTCGAAACCATAGCCCCGCCCATCGCCGACATGGAAATGGACCGCATTTATGAAGACAACCTGCAACTGTTCAAATCAGAATACCGAGAATACGGTACGGGCAACGTGAAAGCGGCGGGATTGCCTTGGTCGTTCGACCTGCCCGACGGCACAAACCGCGAAGGCGTGTCCTTCCAAATGGGTTTCGTGGGGCAACAAATCGCCGTGGGCTACCATTTGCTCCGCTATGGACTGCAACGCGGAGATGAAGCCACCCGGAAAAAAGGGGAAACCATCGTGGACTTTTGGACTTCGCCCGCCATCATGGACACTTATTTCCCCACAGTGTGGTGGGATCCGGCCGACAACGCACAAGCCGGACGGCGACGTGAGTATCCCACATTCCTCCGCTGCATGATAGACGGGATGGAAGGGTTGCTTGATGCCTGCCGCATAACGGAATCCTACGGGAAAGCCCGCCCGGAATGGGAATACGCATTAGAAAGAACAGCCATGCACTTGTTGGAAAAACAAGAAGACGACGGAGCCTTCCGCCGGGCGTACCGGACAAACGGAGAGGTAGAGAACCAGGGCGACCACAACACGCAAGGCGACTCAAAGCTCAACACCCCGATAGCCGTCCGCTTCCTGGGCAGGATGTACCGTCATACCGGTGACAGACGCTACAAATCCGCAGCCCTGAAAGCGGCCGATTTTGCTTACAGGAAGCTCTTTCAAGACCTGGGCAAATACGTGGGCGGCACACCGGACAACCCCAATACCGTGGACAAGGAATCCGCCATCTTCGCCCTCTACGCATTCAACGCGGCCTACGAACTAAGCGGAAATAAGAAATATCTCGACGCGGCGGAACATGCAGCCTGTTGCGCCATGAGCTGGGTGTATTGTTACAATTTCGCCATCCCCAACCGCAACGAAGATGATTGCCGGAAGAATCCTTTCGCGCATGGGGGCACCTCGGGGTTTTCCATCATTTCCACCGGCCACTCGGGAGCCGACAATTTTGCCGCCTACCTCTGTTTTGAAATGTTCAAGCTCTATGTACACAGCGGCAAACCACACTTCCGCGATATGGCCCTTTTCCTGCAAAACAACACAAAATGTTGCACCGACTTCGACGGACGCATGGGGTACAAATATCGCGCCTTCATGCCCGAAGCCACGAACATCGCCGACATGGCTTTCCGCTCTGTCGGCCTTTGGTTGCCATGGTCGGGCATTGCCAACGTAGAACCCATCACGCAAATGAAAGACACGTTCGGCGAAAATGACATCCGCCACATTACAAGCAATTTGGACACATTGCGGCGACAACTGGCCGGTTTCTAAGTTAAACTTAAAGAAGCCATTCCCTTTCCTCCGCTTTTTTGCGTAATTTTATAAGAGTTTTCTGCGCATCCCCGCTATATTGGCATTGACCGCGCAACGGCTCTGAGCCTGCGAGCGGCAAAACGCATCCGTTGAGCCAGCCCCAAGCCCGACGGAAAGGCAAAGCACCCTCCAAAAGAGAACAAACATCCGGGGCACGAACCCGGATGAAACGGCCTAAAGCCGAACCCTTTGAAACGCTCTGATTTTTCTCAAGCGATTCACATTTTTTTCTCAAGCAAAAAAAATGTGAATCGCTTGAAGGAAATTCGCACTCCTCTTGAGGAGGATTTTATCCTGTTTCGCCACGCAATTTTTCCTTAACGAGGCAGTGGAAACGTCTTCCGCTTCAGCACTGCAAACTTTTAGACGCCCCCACTATATTTCTACTGCCCCAACAAGCGGATCCGGCGCGAATTACCAGATCAGCCGCTTCACCACCACAGGAATCACCCACCTGCCTGAAAGAGAAATAGAAAGGAAAAGCCGCATAAACGAGGCTCGCCTCATTCCGCTCAAAAACAGGAAAGACCCGGCCCTCCACACAAACGGCACCCACACGACCGCCACTGGCCATTTCCCACAGATGCCATCTTTCTTTTGTTAAAATAATCAAAATCATTCTTTCTAAAGCAGAAGATTACTATATTTGCAGTGTACTATTTGATTAATACACCAACCCATTCTAAAAACCATAAGCATATGATGACCATCGAACATCTTTCATTCGCCTATCCGAAACGGAAAAACCGCGTCTTCGACGACTTCTCCCTCAACCTGCAGGAAGGCCACGTATACGGGCTCTTAGGCAAAAACGGCGCGGGGAAATCCACCCTGCTCTACCTCATGACCGGACTGCTGACGCCGCAATCCGGCCAAGCCAGCCTGCATGGCGTGAATGTGCGCCTGCGCCGCCCCGACACGCTCGCCGACTTCTACCTCATCCCCGAAGAATTCGACCTGCCGGCCTATTCGCTGGAAAAATACGTGCGGCTCTACGCGCCCTTCTACCCGAAATTCGACCGCGAAAACCTGCGGCGCAACCTGGAAGCCTTCGACATGACGGAAGACCTCAAACTGGGCGAGCTTTCCATGGGACAAAAAAAGAAAGTGCTGGTCTGTTTCGCCTTGGCCACTCACACCTCGTGGCTCATCATGGACGAACCGACCAACGGCATGGACATCCCCAGCAAGAGCCAATTCCGCAAACTGCTCATCCGCGAAATGGACGAGAAGCGCGGCATCGTGATTTCCACCCATTTGGTAAAAGACGTGGAACAACTGCTCGACCACATCGTCATCATCGACGGCGGACACGCCGTGATGGATGCCCCGGTGGCCGACAT
>CALUNJ010000092.1 GCA_944321975.1 uncultured Paraprevotella sp. | reverse complement strand
GGTTCAAAAAAAGTAGCTACCTTTGCAGTCGAAATGCGGAATTGGGCTATGGTGTAATGGTAACACAACAGATTCTGGTCCTGTTTTTCCAGGTTCGAGTCCTGGTAGCCCAACTGAGAAGGTGAAGGAATGATTGGACTATGGTGTAATGGTAACACAACAGATTCTGGTCCTGTTTTTCCAGGTTCGAGTCCTGGTAGTCCAACTTTTGGCGGGTGTGCCTGAAACGGCACGCCTTTTTTTTATTGACGGCCTCCCGAGCGGGGATCGGAGCAGGGGACGTGTGGGAGCCGGGGCATTTTAAAAAAGCAAAGCCTTGGGCTTTGCTTGTATGCTTTCGAGTGGCCTGTTTCTTTTGCATGGCGGCTTGTGCCGGGCGGTTCCGGCGTGGCTTTCTTGTTTTCTGCTTGTCAGGGGAACTGCATGACCGCCCAATGCGGGTTGTGGTCTGAGATGTGCCCCTGCGTGCCGTGGTTTTCCGGAAGGATGCCTGTTTTGAGGATTTTGATTTCCGGGGACGTGAAGATGAAGTCGATCTTGGCCCGCGAGGCTTCCGGCAGACGGCCGAAGTCGTGGTAAGTGTAGTCCACTCCTTCCTTTTCGAGGCAGGCCTTGCAGGCATCTTGCAGCGCCGGGATCCCGCGGGTCAGGATGCGGTAGGGTTCGCTGCTGTCGTCCACGTTGAAGTCGCCGGTGAGAATGACAGGAAGGCCTTGGGCGATCTGCCGGATTTTTTGTTGTATCAGCCGGGCGGAGTTGCGCATGGCCTCTTTGCCGACATGGTCGAAGTGGGTGTTGACGAACAGGAACGTCTGCCCGCTGTCCTTGTCCTTGAATCTGGCCCAGGTGGCTATGCGGGTGCATGCCCCGTCCCAGCCGATGAAGCCGGCACTGTCCGGATATTGGGAAAGCCAGAACGTGTGGTGGTCCAGCAGTTGCAGCCGCGTCGTGTCGTAGAGGATGGGGGCATATTCGCCTTTGGTCTTCCCGTCGTCGCGTCCTACCCCCACATGGCGGTAAGCGGGCAGTTGTTTCAGGAGGTAGAGCAGTTGGCCGTGCAGCACTTCCTGCATGCCGATGACTTGCCAGCCTTGTCCGGCGATGAGCGTGGCCACGGAATCTTTGCGGATGTCCCAACGGTTTTCCCCGTCGCCGGGATTGTCATGCCTGAGGTTGAAGGTTGCCACATGGAGGCCGCTGCGATCCGGGGTGTGCCGGGCGCGGAGCAGGGAGGGGTGCACGCATAGCAACGCACACCATCCCCACAGGAGGAATACAGTCTTTTTCATCATGGTGCCCATGGTTCGGGAGGGTTCAAAAAAACCGTGCCGGGCAAGCCTTCTTCGGCTTGATGTGCCCGGCACGTTTTTTTAGTTTATGTTGTTTATTCTTGCGGGGTGGACATTTCCTTGTCTATGGCGGAAATCTTTTCGCCCAGCAGGTTCAGGTCGTCTTTGAGTTTTTCTACTTTCTTTTTCATTTCGTCCAGCAGCGAACTGCCTTTCTTGGAACTGCAAGTGAGGAACCCCAGGTTGTTTTCGTAGGTCTTGATTTCGTTGCGCTTGGCCTCGTAAGCCCTCATGAGCCGTTCCCGTTCGCGCGACACGCCCTGTCCGCCTTCTTTCATCTCGTTTTTCAGGTTGGACTTGAAGCTGTCCAGCCGCCGGCGGGCTGCCGAGAGGTTCAGGGTCTTGAAGATTTCGTCTATGGCTTCGTGATAGGCTTTATAGACGCGGTCTTTGTCTCTGAAAGGCACATAGCCCGTGTCGTTCCATTCCTTCATCAGGTCTTTCACGGTGTCTTGCTTGTTTTCGTCAGTCTCGTCGGTGAGCAGGGCCTTCAGCTTTCCGATGATTTCTTCTTTCTTGCGCAGGTTTTCCTTCTCCTCGTTGCGTTGCGAGGCGGAGTTTTTGTTTTTTTGCTCGAAGAAGTAGTCGCAGGCGCCCACGAAGCGTTGCCAGAGCGTTTCCGAGTATTTCTTGGGGATGGAGCCTATGGTTTTCCATTCCTTTTGGATTTGCACCAGCTTGTCGGCTGTGGCTTTCCAGTCTGTGCTGTCTTTCAGGGCTTCGGCCTGTTCGCAGAGGGCCGTCTTCTTGGCCAGGTTGCCGGCTTGTTCTTCCTTCAGGCGTTTGAAGAAGGCGGCTTTTTCGGTGAAGAAGCGGTCGCAGGCGGCACGGAAGCGTTCGAAGATCTTCACGTTCATCTTCTGCGGTGCGAAGCCGATGGTGCGCCATTCTTGCTGCAGTCCGATGATTTCCCGTGTGCGGTTTTCCCATTCGGCGGCGTTCTTGATGGCGGCCGGGTCGATGGCTTCTATCTTTTCGCAGAGGGCCGTTTTCTGTTGCAGGTTTTCTTCTTCCTTTTGTTTCAGGGCCTCGAAGTGTTGTTGGTGGCGTTTGTTGATGACCGTGGAGGCCGCCTTGAAGCGCGCCCAGATTTCTTCGCGCAGCTCTTTGGCCACGGGGCCGGTTTCCTTGTATTCCTGGTGCAGGGCCTGCAGTTTTTGGAAAGCGGAGATGATGTCGGGTTCCTCGCTCAGTTTTTCCGCTGCTTCGCACAGCCGGGTCTTGGTTTCCAGGTTTTTCTTGAAGTCGTATTCGCGGAACTCATTGTTCAGTTTCAGCTGGTCGTAGTATTGTTCCACGTAGAGCTGGTAGGTTTTCCACAATTCGTTGGCTTTTTCTGCCGGTACGGGGTTGAGCTCTTTCCATTGGTTTTGCAGTTCCTTGAACTCCTTGTACGCTTGGTTGGCTTCTTCCGGCGTGGCGCTCATGGCTTTGATGCGCTCCAGGATTTCCAGCTTCTTTTGCAGGTTTTCCTCTTTCAGCCGTTCTTGTTCGGCCTGTTGCTCGGCGCGTTTTTGCTTGATGGTGTTCATGGCTTTTTTGAAGTCGTCCTCCAGCATGTTGGGGGCGGGGAGGAAGTCTTCGGGTGCGCCTCCGTTGGCGATGAATTCCGCCTGCGCGGCCGCCACGTTGGCCTTGTGTATTTTGTAGAAAGCCTGTTTCAGTGCGTCTGTTTCCTGGCGTTCGGGGATGGTGTCCGCTTGTGCCAGTTCGTTCAGCCGCGCAATGACTTCTTCCTGCGTCTGCGGGATTTGCATTGCCGGTGTTTCTGCCTCTTGGCTTGCTTCGTTTCCGGCTTCAGCTTGTGTTTCGGCCGTTTGCGGGCCTTCTGCCGTTGCTTGTACTTCGGTTGTTTCCTGTACTTCAGCCGTTGCGTTTTTTCCTACGTTCTCTCCTGTTTGCAGGAGTTCTTGAGAGTCCATCATTTTACTTGTTTTAGTATCTGAATAGAGGTTTATGGTCACTTAATTGGGCACAAATTAAGTATAAAAAACGTTCGATTCCTAAAAAAATCTATGTTTTTTTTGTTTTTCTGATTTTAAATCCATGTTTTCCGTTTAAAATACCATACGAACACGGCGGTGACCCCCACGGTCAGCATCAGGGCGATGGGGAATCCCCAGGTCCATCTCTCCATGCCGTTGAGCAGGTTCATGCCCAGCAAGCTGGCGATGAGGGTGGGGAACATGAGGATGATGGAAATGGAGGTGAGCATTTTCATCACGCCGCTCGTGTTGTTGTTGATGATGTTGGCGTAGGTGTCCATCGTGGAGTCGAGGATGTTGGCGTAGATGGAGGTCGTCTCGCGGGCCTGGCTCATTTCGATGTTCACGTCTTCGATGAGGTCGGCGTCCAGCTCGTCCACGGGCAGCTTGAACTTCAGCTTGGAGAGCAAGGTCTCGTTGCCGCGGATGGAAGTGATGAAATACGTCAGGCTGTCTTGCAGGCGCGAGAGGTTCACCAGGTCGGCGTTGTCCACGTTGCGGTCCAGGTGCTGCTTGGCTTTTTCGATGAGCAGGTTGATCTGTTTCAACCGTTTCAGGTACCACACGGCGGAGGACAGGAACAAGCGGAATACCATGTCGACCGAGTCGGTGAAGCCCACTCCGCGCCGTTGCTGGTAGCTCACGAAGTCGATCATCATGTTGGTCTCGAAGTTGCACACGGTGATGCAGACTTCCTTGTTCAGGATGATACCCAGCGGGATCGTGGTGTAGGGGGTGCGCGAGCGCACCTCTTTCACATAAGGGATGCGCAGGATGATGAGAATCCATCCGTCGTCGAATTCATAACGGGCGCGCTCGTCGGTGTCGGCGATGTCCATCAGGAAATAATCGGGAATGTGGAGGGTGTTCTCCAGATAATCGATGTCGTCTTGCGTGGGGCAAGTCACCTGGACCCAGCAGTTGGGTTCCCATTGTTCAAGTGTGCGCAGTCCGCGGTTTGTGTTCCAGTATGTTCGCATGAAAAATTCCTCCAATGTGATTACGGGACGGAGGCTCCCTTGACGAACCCCTGTTCCTATTCGTTTATATTTTCCGCGTGATAATCGTCCATTTTAAAGTTGACACTTTGGTAAATTGCGCTGCAAAGATAGTGGAAACCGTTTGAAGAAACAAGTAAAAGGCTGTTTTTTCTATGCCTTTTTCTGCTTTTCCGGGCGGCTTTCTACGTCGTTGTGTCTTTGGCCGGCCGAGGACCCGCACGGGGTGGACGGGTGGAGGCGTTCCGGAGGCCGGGGAGAGGAAATGTCCTGTTTGCTGAAAGGGGACGTCCGGGTGTCCGGATCGCGCGGGTTGCCGTGCGGGAAGGCGGGGATGCCGGGAGGGGGCGGGAGCCGGCAAGAGACAGCGGAAATTTCCGCTTGAGAAAAAGAAACGGATCTCAAGCGAAAAAAATGTGAATCGCTTGAGAAAAATCAGACATTTCGAAGATGTCCGTATCTGTTTGACATTAAGGGTGTAACGAATTGGCTCCTGTGCTCGGGGATTTTCGTTTCACAACCGTCCCGCGAGTGGGGAAAGGTCGGGGGAACGGAGCGTGCGGACGGCTACCTGCATCCTTTCCTTGTAAGGATTGTTTATGGCGACGGAGCACCGTCCTTTCCTGCCGGACGGCGCGGGGCGGTTGACGGGGGCGGGGTGCTGTTAGGCCGTTTCTTCGGCCACGGCGTTGGTCAGCCGGATGAACTCATCCACGGACAATTGTTCGGGGCGGCGTGAAAAGAGGTCGCTGGCCAGGAAGGTGTCGTGGGGACGCGGCGTGCGTCCCTGTTGCAGGGCTTTCTGGTCGGCATCGGCCAGGACGGGGCGGATGGAGTTGCGCAACACTTTGCGCCGTTGGTTGAACGTGGTCTTCACGATCTGCTTGAAGAGCCGCTCGTTGCAACCCAGGTCGGTGGTGGTGTTGCGGGTCATGCGGATGACGGCGCTCTTCACTTTCGGAGGCGGGTTGAACACGTGCTCATGCACGGTGAACAGATATTCCACGCTGTACCAGGCCTGGATGAGCACGCTCAGGATGCCGTAGGTCTTGTGCCCCGGCGCCGAGGCGATGCGTTCGGCCACTTCTTTTTGCACCATGCCGGTGCAGCAGGGGATGAGATCCTTGTAGTCCAGCATTTTGAAAAAGATCTGGCTGGAGATGTTATAAGGGTAGTTGCCGGTGAGCACGAAGGGTTGCCCGCCGAAAGTGCGTTCCAGGTGCATTTTCAGGAAGTCGTCCTCAATGATGTCCTCCTCCAGCTGCGGGAAGTTCCGTCTCAGGTAGTCCACGGATTCGAAGTCGATCTCCACCACCTTCAGCGGGCGGCCTTTGCCCACGAGGAACTGGGTCATGACTCCCATGCCCGGGCCGACCTCGAGCACGGGCGTTCCGGGGCAGGCATCAACCGTGTCGGCGATGGCTTGCGCGATTTTCAGGTCTGTCAAAAAGTGCTGTCCGAGAAACTTTTTAGGCTTTACGCTCTTCATTGTGGTTTTTTTGTTTTACTTTTGTGTCTGCAAAGATAGGTAAAAATAGAGAGAAGCCGCATTGGAAACTTCTAAGATTATTCGTAATGCGTTGAAAATAGCCTTCCCCTTGGTGTTGGGAGGGCTGATTTTGTGGTGGATGTACCGCGATTTCGACTGGCAAGGCCTTTGGGCCGCCCTCGAAGGGGGGATGGACTGGACTTGGATGTGGCTTTCCATGCCTTTCGGCGTGCTGGCCCAGATGTTGCGCGCCTTGCGCTGGCGCCAATCGTTGGAGCCTTTGGGCGAACGTCCGCGGCTTTCGTCGTGCATGCATGCCGTGTTTCTTTCCTATGCCTCCAGCCTGGTGGTGCCGCGGGTGGGCGAAGTGTTGCGTTGCGGGGTCTTGAAGCGTTACGACGGCACCGCGTTCACGAAGGCCTTGGGCACGGTGGTCACCGAACGCATGGTGGATTCCCTGGTCATGTTGCTCCTCTCGGCCCTGACGGTGTTGATGCAGGTCAAGGTGTTTGCCGTGTTTTTCCGGGAAACGGGCGTGAGCTTCGGGACCTTGGCAGGGCGCTTTTCCGCCGCGGGCTATTGGGTCACGGCAGCCTGCCTGCTCGTGCTGCTGGCGTTTCTTTGGTTCATGGCCCGGCGGCTGGAGTGGTTCAGCCACACGCGCGGCCTGCTGCGGAACGTGGCCGACGGCATCCTCTCCTTGCGCGGCATTCGCCACATGCCTTTGTATGTGGCCTACTCTCTTGGCATATGGGTGGCCTATTTCCTGCATTTTTATCTCACGTTCTATAGCTTCTCCTACACGTCGGGTTTGGGAGTCATGTCGGCACTCATCGCGTTTGTGGTGGGGTCGTTTGCCGTCTTGGTACCCACGCCGAACGGGGCCGGGCCGTGGCACTTTGCCGTGAAGACGGTGCTGGTGCTCTATGGGGTGGGGGAGCCGGACGGGGTGATGTTCGTGCTCATCGTGCACACCCTGCAGACGTTGCTGATCATCCTGTTGGGGTTGTATGCCGCCGTGGCGCTGGCCTTTACGCGCCGGAAGTCTCCGCCGGAAGTCCGGCTGGGGGCGGCCTGATGTCGTGATTCATCCTTTTTATTAAAAATATGTGATTATGAGCGAAGTGAAGAGTTTGGAACCGCAGGCCGTGTGGAAAAATTTCCATGCGCTGACACAGGTTCCCCGTCCTTCGGGACATTTGGAGAAAGTGCAGAAGTTCCTGCTGGATTGGGCGGCGGAACATGGTATAGAGGCTTTTAAGGATGGCGGGGAGAACATCGTGATGCGTAAACCGGCCACGCCGGGCATGGAAGACCGCAGGACCGTGGTGATGCAGGCACACATGGACATGGTGCCGCAGAAAACCTCGGAGAGCACGCATGATTTCGAGAACGACCCCATCGAGACATATGTCGACGGCGAGTGGGTGAAGGCCAAGGGCACCACGCTGGGTTCGGACGACGGCATGGGCGTGGCATCCATCATGGCCGTGCTCGAGGACCAGACATTGGAACATGGCCCGATAGAAGCCTTGATCACAGCCGATGAAGAGACCTGCATGTATGGCGTGAACCATCTGGCAGCCGACACCTTGACGGGCGACATCCTGTTGAACCTGGACAATGAAACGATGGGCGAGTTTGTCGTAGGCAGCGCGGGCGGCGTGAACGTGACGGCTTCCATGGAGTATAAGCCGGTGGAGGCGGAACCGGCCGACGTGGCGGTGCGCCTGAAGGTGGCCGGCCTGCGTGGCGGGCATTCAGGGCTGGAGATCAATGAGAACCGCGCGAATGCCAACAAACTGATGGCGCGGATGCTCTACATGGCCATCCGCGAGAATGAAGCCCGGTTGGCTTCGTGGCAGGGAGGCAACATGCGCAATGCCATTCCCCGCGAAAGCGTGGCTGTGGTCACCTTGCCGGCCGACGACGTGGACGAGCTGCAAGGACTGGTGGACTATTGCGGCGAGCTTTTCGCGGCGGAATTCCGAGGAGTGGAAGAACACATTGAAGTGACGATGGAGCGGGTGGACACGCCGGATGCCCTGGTGCCCGAAGAAATCCAGGACAATGTGCTGGATGCCGTCATAGCCTGTCACGACGGCGTGTTGCGCAACATACCTTCCATGCCGCAGATCGTGGAGACTTCATCCAATCTGGCCATTGTCCACGTGACCCCCGCGAAGGCGGAAGTGCTCATCCTGGCCCGCAGTTCGGATGAAGGCATGATGGACTACGAGACAGCCATGCTGGAATGCTGTTTCAACATGGCCGGCATGAAAGTGGAATACAGCGGCCGTTATGGAGCATGGCAACCCAATTTTGATTCCCCTATTGCGGCAAAGATGTCGGACGTGTATGAGAAAATGTTTGGGGAGAAAGCCTTGGTGCAGGTCGTGCATGCCGGATTGGAATGCAGCCTGATCGGCGAGGTCTATCCCGGGATGGACATGGTGAGCTTCGGCCCTACGCTCCGTTCGCCCCACACGCCGGATGAACGTTGCCATATCCCGTCCGTGGCCCGGTTCTGGGAATTCCTGAAAGAATTGCTCCGCCAGATTCCCGTGAAGCAGTGACGTGTTTGGGGCTTCATGCCTTGTATGGAACAAGCTTTTAGCCAAGGCATTTTCTTGGAATCGTCCCCGTCCTTATGGGCGGGGCTTTTTGTCGTTGCTCCGGTAGTGAGGCTCCTTGGTGTCGCAGGATTCTTCAGGCAGGAGCAGCCGGGGCGCGCCTTTGTCATTTGCCTTTATGCCGTTGTGATTTGCTTTCAATTTAGTAACTTTTCCCTATCAGAGACAGGGAGATAGCCTGCTTTTGTCTGATAGACAATAGGCTATGGCTGAGGATGGAAAGAAAAATGAGCCTATCGATAATGGAATCCAGCCTAAAAAAGGTCGGATCTCATTATTCAAAATATATGTACATCTGCATTTTCTTGGCTTGCGCAGTGACGGACATAGATGGAAAACTGAAACATGGTAAATCCATCCCGCAGCAATCGTTTCCTAAAATCCACATAGGCTTTCTTCTCTTTTTTGTTTCTGTCGGCAAATCAAAAAGTATAAGTACCCACATGACCAGATATTCACTAAGTCTGTTCACGCTTCTTTTTCTGGATAAACGATTTTCCGGAGTTTCCCACTGAAGCACTTGCATAATGAGGCCGTGGTTTGGCTTACGGCCACCATTAGCGGGCTTCGTTTATGAGCGATGGTGACATCAAGCTGCGGAATCGCCGGCAATTGAGCTTTTACGTCTTTTGGCAAAGTCACCTCCGTGCCATGTGATGCAAAAACGCGGAATACCAGTTCGTCCACATAAGGGCGGTAAGGCTCCATGATGTCGTCTGCCAGACAGTAGGCATTGTATCGGTTGTGGTGGTGGATGCCCAAGGTCGGCAGCAACCCACTTGCCACCAATCCAATGCCACTACGGCTCGAAGAATGGCGTAGCCGTAGTTCAGCAGATTGTTGGGGGGATGCCATTCCTGTCTCGTGTGAATTCGTCCACATTTTGGAACAAGGATTTCCAATAATATGCTGCAGCTCAGGCTTCCTTTGTACAATTCCGCAACACGGAAGCCTGGTTGTGGATTTTGGTTTGTACCGTTTGTTGCCACAATTGTTTTCGCAAGGGCAAGGATGCTGAAAGCTGGTGCCGGAAACGTTCGTTTTGAGTGGTGTTTCCATATAGAGGCAGCATTCATCCCACTGGCATGCTTCTGCTGTCGCAAGTCACCACTGCGCATTTGTTTTCCAGCAGTGCCTCCATGGCTCCGGACCTGATGGTGATTTGTTTGTGATCTAACACTACGACTCCAATGTCCTTGATGGGTTTGGTTGCTCCTGTTTGTTTCTTGAAGCCTTCCGATAGCGATGCACACTTTTCCACTTCCGGCAGTTTGATGACCAATTGTGCGTTTCGAAGCGACAAATAGGCCGGATTCCCGAAATATAATGTTTTCTTAATCATGGTTTTTCATTTAAAATTCCTAATCTGTCCACTTTGATCGGGATGCAGATTCCTTTAATCATAGGGCTTGCCGGCATGTTTGCACTCTTCCATTTCGTCGTTGGCTTGTTGCAAGGCATCCCAGCGGTGTGCCACACGGATTTCCTGCACGGCATCGCAAGCCAGTTTCTGGATGTGGAAACGGTCAATCACCCTTTGGGCTTTCGGGAATGCGACAGAAACAATCTTGCGCATTGAATCGGAAAGGTCGAGGGTCACTTCCTCCACTTTCATACGCTCCTCCTCGTCTATCCGCTTCAACACCTGTATCACGTCCTCCGATTTCGTGCCGGAAACGACCGCCACCAGGCTTCCCTCACCCGTATGCCGGTCACGGTTGGTGACAAACGTATACAGTTCCCCGTTGGACAGGGAAGACTCGTCTATGGCAAGGCGCGGCCCTATGTTTTCGGGAAACAGCAGCCATGAATCGGCATGGTCGAGCTGGTCCCAGTCGCGGAAGCCGCTCAGC
>CALUNJ010000091.1 GCA_944321975.1 uncultured Paraprevotella sp. | reverse complement strand
GAGAAGGGGGCTTACACGGAAATCCCGATGACGTGGGACGACTCGGCCCGCCGCCTGACCATCGGTGCCCGCAAGGGTGAGTACAAGGGGATGATTGCAGAGCGCAAGTTCCGCGTGGTCCTGCCCGACGGAAAGGAAAAGACGGTGGCTTACAAAGGCAAGAAAGTCAGTGTGAAAATGTGACGACCTGTTTCTTTATCCCCATAGGGTAGCGGGCATGCCGGCCATCCCGGCATGCCCGCTTTTTCCGTTCCGCCTGTGGCTCCGCCATTCCGCGAAGGCCAAGTCCGTCCTGACATTTTTTATGGATGAGGCCTTCCGTGTCCTTTTGCCGTGGGGCGTGCCGGCATTTGTGCCATTTCCCCTTTCCTGTTGTTTTATAGGGGGTTGGGTGAGGACTTTCAAGACGCCCTCCGCAGGTGACAATGTGAATTTTATATAAAAAAGATCTTTCTGTGAGCGGCATTCCGTGGATTTGTATTAATTTTGCAGCCTGATATTTGTGGGTGGTTTTCAGGCGTTTTTGACTCAAAGGGACTCGTTTTTGTTCGAGGTGTGCGCCATGTACCGCCCTTTGGTGTTTCATTTTTAAATTATAGCGTATTGAAAACTTTTGAAGAGCTTGGCGTTTCGGCAGAAATCAGACAAGCTATTGAGGAACTGGGGTATGAACACCCTATGCCCGTGCAGGAAGAGGTAATTCCTTATTTGTTGGGAGAAAACAATGACGTGGTGGCATTGGCGCAGACCGGTACCGGGAAGACGGCCGCCTATGGCTTGCCGGTGTTGCAGAAAATTGATGCCAGCCGCAATGAGACGCAGGCTTTGATCCTGAGTCCCACACGCGAACTGTGTCTGCAAATTGCCGATGACCTGGAAGGATATTCCAAGTATTTGCCCGGAGTGCGCGTGCTGCCGGTCTACGGTGGAGCGAGCATCGAGCCGCAGATCCGCACCCTGAAAAAGGGCGTGCAGGTTATCGTGGCTACACCGGGCCGCCTGATCGACCTGATGGAAAGGCGGGCCGCCACGTTGGACAAAGTGGAAAATGTGGTGCTCGACGAGGCGGACGAAATGCTTTCGATGGGTTTTTCGGAGAGTATCGACAAGATCCTGGCCGGAGTGCCGGAAAACCACAACACGTTGCTCTTTTCGGCGACGATGAGCCGCGAAATCGAACGGATTTCAAAGAAATATTTGCGTAATGCCAAGGAAATCGTGGTGGGGTCGCGCAATGAGGGCGCGGAGACGGTGAACCACGTGTATTACATGGTGCATGCGAAGGATAAATATCTGGCCTTGAAGCGCGTGGTGGACTTTTACCCGAAAATCTACGCCATTATTTTCTGCCGGACCCGCATGGAGACCCAGGAAGTGGCCGACAAGCTGATCCAGGACGGTTACAATGCCGATTCCTTGCATGGCGACCTCTCGCAGCAGCAGCGCGACCTGACGATGCAGAAGTTCCGCCAGCACCGCGTCCAGTTCCTGGTGGCTACCGACGTGGCGGCACGCGGGCTGGACGTGGACGACCTGACGCACGTCATCAACTATGGCATGCCCGACGACATCGAGAGCTATACCCATCGTAGCGGGCGCACGGGGCGTGCGGGAAAGAAAGGCACGAGCATCTGCATCATCCACACCAAGGAGCGTTCCAAAATCCGTGCGGTGGAAAAGGTTATCGGGAAGGAGTTCGTCAAGGGCGAACTGCCCAGCGGAAAGGAAATCTGCAAGAAACAGCTCTATAAGGTGATCGACGACATCGAGCGGGTGGAGGTCGACGAGGAAGAAATCGCCGAGTTCTTGCCTGAAGTGTACCGCAAACTGGAATGGCTCGACAAGGAGGACCTGATCAAGCGCGTGGTAAGCCGTGAGTTCGGGCGTTTCCTTGAATATTATGCCAATGCCCCGGAAATCAGCGAGCCGACGGCCGAACGAGGCGGAAAAAAGGGCGAAAAGAAGTCGAGAAAAGGCGAGCGCGGCGGACACAAGGCCGAGGAAGGCTATACGCGGCTGTTCCTCAATGTGGGCAAGGTGGATGGCTTCTATGCCAAGGAAATCATGAAACTGGTGAATGACAACGTGCCCGGGAAGGTGGAAATCGGACGTATCGACTTGATGAAGAGTTTTTCATTCTTCGAAGTGCCCAATGAGGAAGCCGACCGGGTGGTGCATGCGCTTTCCCACGTGCAGGTGAAAGGCCATCGCGTGAGTGTGGAGGTGGCCACGGGAGATGCCCACGAGGGCGGAAACGAAAGTTCGGGACGCCGGAGACCGGCCCGCGAGGAAAGGCCGTTTTATGAGGCCCGCGGGAGAAAAGACCGGAGAAGGGGCGAGTCCCGCCCGTATGACGAAGCTCCTTCGCGGAAGCCGAGGCCGGGCAAAGACGGTGAAGGGAAAAAGCGCGGCGGGAAAGCCGCGAAGGGCGCAGACCGGGATGGGTTCGAGGAGGACTTCAATGCTGGAAAGCGATATACGAAGGACGATTGGAAACAGTTTTTTGCCCCGAAAGGGAGTGACGGGCTGATTGGCGAAGAACCGGACTTCTCGGAAGAGGGGTGGGCACGCCGTATCCCGAAAAAGAAGTAGGGAGAATGCAGGCGGGTTTCCCGTGGCGTGGCTGGGTGAACCGGCACATGCCGGTGGGGAATCCGGCCGGAATACAATGGAGCAGTAGGATTTTGGTGGGGATGGCTAAGAATTTGCGGTGATGAAGCGTAAGGCTTTTCTATTGCTTCGTGAAGGAGACCCGGAATAGGACGAAATTGCTCTCAAGAGGAACGCAAATTTCCCTCAAGCGATTCACAATTTTTTGGCTTGAGAAAAAAATGTGAATCGCTTGAGGGAAATCCGTTTGTTTCAAGCGGTGTGACTTTTCGCTGATTCTTAATGATATAAGATTCCCCTTCAAAATAGGATCATATAGACTTGGGCATGTGAGTCCACGGAAGGAGGAAGGGGGGTGGAGAGGGCAGGGCCGCATGGGGCCGATGAGGGGCTTTGCCTCTTGAGGAAGGCGCGGAAAAACAGCCTCCCCCCAAAAATCCTGCTGCTCCGATACAATACCCCCAAACGGCAGGAGCCGTGTCAAGAGGTCCCCCCTTGGCACGGCTCCCGCCGTTTGGTCGTTTCGTGGCGGTGTTACCGCACGGCCACTTTTTTCTTGTTGATCACATAGATGCCGGGCTTGAGTCCTTCTGTCGTGGTGGCTTGTTTCCGGACGCATATGCCGCGGAGATCATAAATGTCGGCGGGGGAGGCAAAGAGCCCGTCCGCGCTGTCCGGGCCGGCCGTGACAGCGTGGATGCCGGTGACTTGGTCGGGCGACATGCTGCCATAGAAGTAGAGCCGGAAATTGTCGAAGATGCACCAATAGTGGTCGGCGGTCAACGTGTTGCGTATGCCCACGGTCAGTCTGGATCCGTCTTCGGTGAGTTGGGTCACCACGCCGTTGTCATACAACCCGGCGGAAAAATAGATGCTGGCAGCCTGCATGTCGTTCGGGATGTATTTCACGGGATTTGTTCCGACAGCGCTTTCCGATCCGCCGAGATGCCTGGGCTGGGCTTCTGCGGCGATGTGTGCCAGTTTTTCCTCGTTGGTTCCCGCATAAATGGTTGCGGCCACTTCATTTTTCCCTTGTTGGAAATCGGCATAGACCTTCGAGGCTTCTCCCGGCCGTTGGAAACCTTGTCCTTTGAATTGGTATGTGCCGGCGGGAAGATCCCTTATGCTTTGGTTGAAGTCGAACACTTGTTGGAAGAACTCGCCGCAGGAATAGTTGATGGCCGGACGGGCAGACCATCCGTCGCCGTTGGAGAGCCCGGCATCCGACAACAAGAAGGTGAGGTCGAAGGGCTGTGATGCGGAGACCGGCGTGGCGTTGGCCAGGAAATCCATGGCGGCCGCCATGACTTCGTCGACAAGAAGGGCAAGGTCGGAAGCGGTGGCCTCTGGCGCATGGCTCTTTCCTTCGATGTCGGCGAGGAGGGTTTCCAAAGTTTGGTCGGTGCCGGGCACGTCTTCCGTGTGCGGCGTGCTGGATAGTGTCCTGACTTTGGCCAGCATGTCGGCCAATGTGGTGCGGAATTCTTCTTCCACATTGTGGCTGAAATCTGCGATTTCTTCTTCTGGCAGGATCAGCCAGCGTTGGGTCTTGGCTTCGTCTCCCAAGTTGAAGTCGGCCACTGCTGTCCGTCCGTTGGTGCTGGCACCGAGACAATGGGGGGCGGCTGTGTTGTCGGGATAGATGAGCCAATATCCCCTTGTGGAAAATCCGCCGATGCTCACGTCTGTGCGGGAACGCATCAGGTGAAAGTCTTCCGTGTTCCCCGGCGCATCTTTTTCGATGGTGCGGAATTGATTCCGCAGTGTGTTGTAGGTGAGGTATTTTCCGGTAGCCACGTTGCGGAATTGATAGTAACATTTTGCGGGGTTGAAGGTGATATGCCATGCGGCATGGTCGTTCCCCATGGCGTCGGTTCCGTTCATCTCTTCCCATTTGAGTGCCCCGTTGTCATTGGCGGTCAGGAAGGCTGTGTGAAGCCCGTGTTCGTCGGATTCGCTTTTGAGGTAGTATTTCACGTGCTCTTCCTGTTCGAAGACATATGCCGGCGTTGAGAATCCGCCGGTGGGTGGAAGGCCGTCTTCGCCCAGGGCTTGTGTGATAAGTCCGTTGGCAATGTAGAGAGCTTCGCTTCCGTTGTCTTCATGTGCGCCGTTGATGCCATAGGGCCACATGTGCGTGCCATCGCCGGTCATGACCGCAGTGGGGTTGTTGTCCCAAAAGCGCAACACTTCGTTGGCCCGGTCGCCGGTCCAGTCTCCGGTGCCGGCACCGGTCCTGAGCGGCGTGTTTCCGCTATTCCACTTTTCGTGCGTGCCTACGCCGATGGCATGCCCCATTTCGTGCATGATGGTGCCTGTGCGTTGGTAGCTGGCGTTGGATCCCACGCGCATCCATCCGCCGTAGCTGCAGTCGGCGGTGGGTGTTTGCGCGCCATAATGCACTTGAAGATGCAATCCCCTGATGCTGGTCAGGTTGTTCCAATAGTTTACGGCGGTTTCTACGGCCGTGTTGATGCGTGCGTTGGCCTCGGCCGGTCCTCCGTTGTCATAGTCCCAATAGATGGTGCCCTTCGGGATAGTGATGACTTTGAGGACATCTCCATAGCCCACGGCATGGGTTTGGGTCATGGCATAGGCACGGATGTAATAGACGTTGGAAGGCTTCAGGTCGCGGATCACGTAGATTCGCCCGTTGTTTTCCAAATATTCAGTGGTGCGATGGTCCAAAATGGTCGGCTCGGGACTGGTGCTCCAGCAGAAGCCTTGTTCCAACAGGTCGGAAGCCGGTACGCCGGACACTGTGCTTCTCCCGAAAGCCATGGTCGAACCGCGGGCGTAACGGGTGTCGGTCGTCACAATAGGGGGCGTGCCGCTGGCGTTGGCTATGGAGAAAGCCAAGGATGCCGTTTCCAGTTCCGTGATGACCGCTGCGACTTCATCGGTTGAGGCTTCCAAAGCCTGCATGGTCTCTTGTGCGGATTGGATGGTGGCATAAAAGGCCTGCGCGCCTTCGAGGTTTCCGTCTCCGTATGCGTTGAGTGCCTTTTCGATGGCTGTTTGCAGGGCCTCGTAGGCTTGTATGGAGTTTTGGGCTGCGTTGGCCGCTTCCTTGAGGCGGCATGCGGCGGGAGTCAGGTTTTCGTCCGTAGTCGCTTCGGCCGCTTGCCGTGCGTTTTCTATGGCGGCGTTCAGTTCGGTCAAGATTTCTTTTTGCATTTTTTCGCCAGCCAAGGCTTGTGCCTTTTCAATGCGGTCAGCCAGCTCTTTTTGCAAGGTGGCCAGGTCATTGCCTGTGAGCGAAAGCCTGAAGTTGTCGCAGGAAACCCAGTTCCCGGTAGCATTTATGGTTTTGAAGCCTATCGTCACTTGCCCCTCGAGGAGGGTAAAGGACACCGTGTATTCGGCTGCTCCGTGTACCTCGGTCTGTTTTTCTCCGGCGAAGATATAGGCTCCGCTTTGCGTGGCAGAAGTGTTTTGCTGGATGTTTTGTGCGGCTGCGGTAATTTGGTATGTACCATTGGGCAAGCCGGTCAGAGTCTGACGGACATATGAGTCGCCGACATGGTTGCCGTTGTTCACCCATTGTTCTACATAAATGCTTCCACTTTTTAAGGAAAAAGAAGCGTTGGTTTGAGATTGCATGTTGAGATAGTCCCAATGGGTGAAGTTTTCTTCGAAGCTAGGGTTCTTCACATACATTTCAGTGACATCTGTTTGTGCTTTTAACGCAGGGCCGCAGGTGAATGCCAAGAGGCAGGTGCAAAGAAGGCGGGACAAAGACCGGTTCTTTCGGCGCATGGTTAGATGAAAGGTTGTTTTCATGTTGAAATTAAGTATAAGTCATTGATTCTCGCAAATGTAATCCTTTAAAATGAGATGTGTGGCAGAATCATGGCTAAAGATTTATTAAATATACATAAAAACATTCGCGAGAGGGCTTCCTTTGTAAATGGAAGCCCTCTCGCGAAGAATCGGAAGTGCGTTTTTGGGGGATTACTTGACTCCTGTTTCCTGAAGCAGCCGGTCGGCATGTCCCCATCTGTCGATGATGTAGAGCACGTAACGGATGTCGACACCGATGCAGCGTGTTAGTTCTTGGGTGAAACTGATGTCATTGCTCATGGCATCCCAGTTGCCGTCGAAGGCCAGTCCTATGAGTTCTCCTTTTCCGTTAAACATCGGGCTTCCGGAGTTGCCGCCGGTGATGTCGTTGTTTGAGAGGAAGCAAAGTTGCATCTCCCCGCTATTGGGGTCTTTATAAGGGCCGAAGTCTCCTTCTTCGAACAGGGCTTTGATTTCGGGTTCCACTTTATATTCATCGATTTTGTCGCTTTGTGCCACTTTGGCCAGCAGGCTGGGCATCGTGGTGAAGTAGTCCTGGTGTCCTGAAGCTCCCGTGTAGTCATTCACGAAGCCGTAGCTTAGGCGCATGGTGGAATTGGCATCAGAGTAATGCGGTTGGTCCATTTCCATGTCGAGAATAGCTTCGCAGAGGAGGCGTTCGCCTTTTGTGATTTCCTCGTTGTATTTCCGGATGCTTTGTGTCACCTTGCTGCCTAACTTCATGACGCTTTTCAGGCATGACAAGGCCATGTCTTTGTCTTTTTGTTCCTGGGTCGCTGTTTGGTTGACGCAGTTGGTGTCGGTCAGCAAGGTCTGTTTGAACATGGCATCCACGTAGGCACGGGTGTTGTTGCCATATTCTTTTTCAATGGTTTGGTAGAAGTCGGGGAGGAAATCCTTTTCCACTTGTTGGGCGTAGTTGTCGATCAGGGCCGTCATGGTTTCTTTGTCCACGTCTTGGTTCCAGTCTTTGTATTGTTGGCGCAGCCGTGATGAGTCGCCCATGGTGTAGTAGAGCGCGATGCGAAGCAGGTCTGGTCCGCCGACGAAAGATTCGTTCAGGAAATTGATGGCATGGTTGCCGGCCTTGCGTGCGGCATAGGCTGTTTTGAGGTCGGCCAGCAAGTTGCCGAAATGGGTCAGCCGCTTGGTGCTTTTTTGGATCCAGGCGTTGATTTGTTGTTCATGTTGTTGCTTGTCTTCCACGACACCCAGGTCTTTCAATGCCTTGTTCATGCCAATGCTGTTTTTCCAATAGTTGGAACTGCTGGCATATTTTGAGGCGTATTGCAGGCGGATGGCCGGATCGCTGTCCATCCATTTTTTCCAGATGGCCTGTTTCACGCCGCGCACGTTGATGCGGGCCATGTTGGTATTTTCCATCCGTTCGATGATGCCATAAGAAGAGAGGTAACGGTTGGTGCGTCCCGGGTATCCGATGGTCATGCAATAGTCGCCTTTCTGGTAGCCGTCCAATGAAATGTGTGCGTATCGTTCGGCTTTCATCGGTCGGTTGGAGGGGCTGTATTCAGCCGGTTGGTTGTCGGCTCCGGTGTAGATGCGGAACACACTGAAGTCGCAAGTCTGGCGTGGCCACATCCAGTTGTCGGTTTCGCCACCGAACTTGCCCAGGCTTTGAGGCGGGGCGAATACCAGCCGGATGTCATCGTACTGTTGATATACGTTGGCGAAGAAAGCATTTCCTGTGTAGTAGGGGCTGACTTCGCAGACGAGTCCCTGATATTTGTTGAAATATTCATTCTCGATGTCTATGCAAATGGAGTCCACGACGCGGTAGCGTAATTTTTCTTCGTCTTCTTTGCTCAGCGTGTCCAGTTGGGCGGCATGTGTCTTATAGTATTTCCGCAAGGCCTTGTCCACTCGTTTGGTCACGTCGTCAGTGCGTTGCAGGATGCGCACATAAAGCCCTTTGGCCGGAAGTTCTTCGTCTTGTGTGCGTGCCACGAATCCGTTTTTCAGGATGTCGTTTTCCGGGGTGGCCAAGGCTTGGATGTTGCCGAACCCGCAGTGGTGGTTCGTGAAGACCAGACCGTCGGGCGAGACGATGACGCCCGAACAGAATCCGCCGAAGCTGACCACGGCATCTTTTAGCGAAGTCCCTTTGGTGTTATACAATTCTTTCTTGCTCATTTCCAAGCCAAGTCCTTTCATGGCCTTCATGCTTTTTGACGAGATGTGGCTGAGCATCCACATTCCCTCGTCGGCCCGGACACCGCTGAAACAGCAGGCCAAAACCAGCAAAGTCAAAAACTTCTTTTTCATATACATTATTTAAATTGGATGATTACAGTTCATGTTCAGCGTTTGCGGAAATATTTCCCGATGACCGGCAGGCTCTGGAGCGGCAGGTCATGCTTCAGAATGTGCCCGATGAACAGCAGGATCAGCACAGTGTTGACGCCAATGCGCGCCCATGCCGGCCATGTGTCCGGAAGGAAGGCCATGATGGCATAGAAGAATGCGGCGATGAGCACGTAGATGCCGATGCTTTTCAGCGGATAATCGATTGGGTTTTGCTTCTGCCCCACGAAGTAGGACAGGAGCATGGCCGTGGCATAACCGGCGAAGCCTCCCCAGGCGCAGGCCATGTAGCTGTATTGTGGCACGAATATGATGTTGACCGCGAAGAGCACGAGGCAGCCTGCGGCTGAGAACCACGCGCCATAGATGGTCTTGTCTATGAGTTTATACCAAAACGACAGGTTGAAATAGACGCCCATCATGATTTCTGCGGCCATGACGACAGGCACCACGCGCAAGCCGGGCCAGTAGTCGGGGGCGATGATGTGTTTCAGGATGTCCATGTAGCCCACCACGCAGAGGAAGGCCAGCAGCGTGAAGATGATGAAGTATTTCATGGCCTGGGCGTATGTTTCGCCGCTGTTCCTGTCCTTGGCTTTGCCGAACACGAACGGCTCGTAGGCATAGCGGAAAGCCTGGGTGATCATGGCCATGATCATGGCGATCTTGACGCAGGCACCGTAGACGGCCAGTTCCGACTGTGCTCCCGCCCCTTCATACACCAGCGGGAAGATGATCTTGTCCGCCGTCTGGTTCAGGATGCCTGCGACGCCGAGGAGCAGGATGGGCCAGCTGTAGCCCAGCATGCGCCGCACCAGCCGCGTGTCGAAGCGGTATTTGAAGCCGGTCAGTTCGGGGATGAAAAAGAAGGTGACCAGCCCCGTGCACACCAGGTTCAGGATGAACGCGTAGCCAGGCCCGACGGTCGGGTCATAGATGAGGCCTACCACGTCGGGATGGCGCGCATAGAGCGGGGGCAGCACCACGAAATAGAGAATGTTGAGCGCGATGTTGAGCACGATGAACAGCATCTTCAGCGCAAAGAACTTGATGGGCTGGTGCCGGTAGCGCAGCCAGGCGAAGGGGATGGCCTGGAAGGCGTCGAGGGCCACGCAGGCCGCCATCACGCCCACATACTCCGGATGGTCGGCATAGCCCATGGCCGAGGCGATGGGGGAGAGGAACGCCAGCACGGCGGCCACGAACAGCAGGGCCACGCCGCCCACCATGCCGAGGGTGGTGCTGTAGACCGTCTGCGGATTCTCCCCTTCCTTGTTGGCGAAGCGGAACAGCGTGGTCTCCATGCCGAAGGTGAGGAGCACCATGGCCAACGCCACGTAGGCATAAATGTTGGTCACGATGCCATATCCGCCGCTTTCCACGCTCATCTTCGCAGTGTAAAGCGGCACGAGCAGGTAGTTCAGGAAGCGTCCGATGATGCTGCTCAGTCCGTAGATGGCGGTGTCTTTCGCCACTGATTTCAGTCCGGCCATATTGTTGTGTGTTTGATAATGGGTTTCATGCGCCAAAGAAAAGGTAGGCCACGGCGATGGCGGCCAGTATGCCGCCCAGGTCGGCCAGCAGGCCGCAGGCCACGGCGTGGCGCGTGTGCT
>CALUNJ010000090.1 GCA_944321975.1 uncultured Paraprevotella sp. | reverse complement strand
CTGGCACAGTTGCAATACATCAACGGTGTCATCGGCTATTTGGACTTGCTTGATGCACAACGCAGCTATTTCGACGCACAAGTGTCGTTGAGCAATGCCGTGTGCGACCAGCAAATCATGATGATCAACCTCTACAAGGCATTAGGCGGGGGGTGGAAATAGCGGGCAGGAAAAAAGCAAAGCGGGGAAACCTTTCCTTTTGTCATTTATTTGCCGTACCTTTGCATCCTGAAAATCATTATGGACAATTTTTAAAACAAGAATACTTATGGATACTACACCCAACAAGTACATCACCGTCGCCTACGAGCTTTATGCCGACTTCGATGGAAAAAGAGAATTAGTGGAAAAAGCCCCCGTGGAACATCCGTTCCAGTTCATCTCCGGCCTTGGCGTCACGCTGGATGCCTTCGAAGCGCAAATCAAACCGCTGAAGAAAGGAGACAAGTTCAACTTCACCCTCTCCGTGGAAGAAGCCTATGGGGAATATGAGGACGAACGCGTCATTGAAGTGGGCAAAGACGTGTTTTCCGTGGACGGGCGCTTCGACAGCGAACACATCTATCCGGGCAACGTGGTGCCCCTGATGAACGCCGACGGCGCACGCTTCCACGGCACCATTGCCGAAGTGAAGGACAAGACCGTGACGGTGGACTTAAACCACCCCCTGGCCGGGAAAGCCCTGAACTTCGTGGGCGAGGTCACCGAAAACCGCGAGGCCACCAAAGACGAAATCCAAGGCATGCTCAACATGCTGAGCGGAGAAGGCGGATGCGGTTGCGGATGTGACAGTTGTGGCGGAGGATGCGACGACGAAGGATGTTGCGGCGGAGACCACCACGGCCACGGCGGGTGCGGCCATTGCCATTAATCTCTTCCTGCCACTATGAGCAATACATTCGGCAATATTTTCCGCCTGACCACCTTCGGCGAAAGCCACGGGCCTGGAGTAGGCGGCATCGTAGACGGATTCCCGGCCGGCATCGGCATCGACGTGGACTTCATTCAACATGAGCTGAACCGCCGCAGGCCGGGACAAAGCCGCATCACCACACCGCGCAAGGAAGCCGACCAGGTGGAACTGCTGTCAGGAGTGTTCGAAGGCCAATCCACAGGATGCCCCATCGGCTTTCTTGTCCGCAACACCAACCAACACTCCACGGACTACGACAACATCCGCGACCTCTACCGTCCTTCCCACGCCGACTTCACCTATACGCGGAAATACGGACTACGCGACCATCGCGGAGGCGGACGTTCATCGGCCCGCGAGACCATCGCCCGGTGCGTGGGCGGGGCATTGGCCAAACTGGCCCTGCGGGAACTCGGCGTGAACATCTACGCCTACACCTCGCAGGTGGGAACGATTGCCCTGGAGAAAGACTACACAGCCTATGACCCCGCCCACATCGAAAGCAACATGGTGCGTTGCCCCGACCCCGAAACAGCCGAAAAAATGGAAAGCCTCATTGCCGAAGTAAAGGCAAAAGGCGACACCATCGGAGGCGTCATCACGGGCGTCATCCAGCATTGCCCCGTCGGGCTTGGCGAACCGGTATTCGGCAAACTGCATGCGGCGCTGGGCGGAGCCATGCTCACCATCAATGCCGTGAAAGGATTTGAATACGGACAAGGCTTTGCCGGGGTGACCCAACGGGGAAGCGAACAAAACGACAGATTCATCTCCACGCCACAAGGCATTTCCACCCTGACCAACCGCAGCGGTGGCATCCAGGGAGGCATCAGCAACGGGCAAGACATCTATTTCAGGGTGGCCTTCAAACCGGTGGCCACGATACTCATGGAACAACCCACGGTCACGCAGGACGGGAAGCCCACCCTGCTCAAGGCGCGCGGGCGCCACGATCCATGCGTGTTACCCCGCGCGGTTCCCATCGTGGAAGCCATGGCGGCCATGACCGTCTTGGACTATTATCTGCTCAACAAGACTGTCCGCTTGTAAAAATGCCGTGCAAAAAAACTCAAAATAGGCTATTTGGTAGAAAGAAAATGTCTCTTTGTAGATTCCTGTTTGGAAACAAGCCAATAAATGCCTAACTTTGAAAAGCGAAAAGGAAAAAGTTGTGAAACTTTAAAGTTAGCTTAGTTAAAAGTTTATTTAGTTTAGTTTTTGTGTTGCAATATCCCGTCTCGGCGCGAGGCGGGATATTTTTTCATGGACTCTTCGCAACACCTTGGCAAGCCCGGGGCAGCAGGATTCCTGTGGAGGAAGGAAAGGCTAAAAGTTTGCAGTGCTGAAACGGAAGAGTTTCTACTGCCCGTTGAAGGGAAACACACGTGACAGCATAGGAAAAGAAAGTCTCAGGAGGAATGCAAATTTCTCTCAAGTGATTCACATTTTTTTCTCAAGCAAAAAAAATGTGAATCGCCTGAGAAAAAACCGGGCGTTCCAAGAAATTCTCACTGTGCTGATTATTAGCAGAGTAACAAAACCCTTCAAAATGGGACAATCCGGACTTGGAAAGGGACGCGACAGGGGCAAGCCCGCATGGGTCCCGATGAAGGGGATTGCCTTCCCATGCCGGAGAAATCCGGCACGGAAGACACGAAGCCCTGCCGTACACAAGAAAAAGAAGGGGGCATTTCCCCTTGACGAGGAAGCGGAAGAAAAGTGTCCCCACTCTATCCCTACTGCTCCCCCATCCGGAAAAGGAGAAAAAAATGCGACAGAGGAGGCAGGAAGCGAAGCGGCTGGCCGCTTCGCTTCCTGCCTCCTCTTCCCACCTGAAGGACAAATCCTTCAGGCGTTTTCTTCAGGGGCGGCCTATCCCCTCAAGCCCCAACGGCTTCTTCTCATGACCCGGCGGGCAGAAACTCCAACACCCCGCCTTTCAGCAGTTCCTTGATCGGGAGGAAGGGTGCATCCAACGTTTTCCCGTTGAAGCGAATCACCGGGAGAGAGGCCTTCCCCTTCTGTCCTCCAGAGGCGCGGACCACCAAGGTCTTTTTCCCCGGCAGTTCGATCCGGGCGGAAGAAAATCGCGGAATACCCAACGCATATTCCCCGGAAGCCGGCGTCACGGGATAAAAGCCCAATGAACTAAACAAATACCACGCCGACATCTGGCCGCAATCATCATTTCCAGAAAGCCCGTCCGGACGGTTCTGATAGTGCGTGTCCAGAATCTGGGGAATGCGTTCCTGCGTCTTGTCGAAACGGCCACAATAATTATAAAGGTAGACATAATGATGCCCAGGCTCGTTGTCATGGCGGTAATGTCCGTGGTCAAACACATAATCCAACGCCTTGGCAAACTCCGCGTTTCCCCCCATCAGGTCAACCAATCCTTGGGGATCCTGCATCACGCAGAACTGATACGTCCAATTAGCCCCTTCCGTGAAACCGGAATGTTCCCCGGCCCAAGTGCCATCCTCGTTACGGGCATGGAAGAGTTTGGTCTTCGGATTGTACAGATGGCGGTAATTCTTCGACCGCCTCATCAAGTCCTCGTAATCCGCCGTTTTACCCAAGGCCTTGGCCATTTGGGCTATGCAGTAATCCCCCAGGGCGAACTCCAGTGTCCGCGCCACCGACTCGTTCGTGCGGTTGTCTGCCACATACCCCTTCTTAAGGTAATGGGACAATCCCCCACGTGCCTCATAACTTCCGTTCCACCACTCCCGGTCGCCCCAGCGATGAATGCTGTCGCCCGCAGGCGGCACGTAGGCATCCTTCCGGATGGCCTCATAAGCCTTCTCCACATCATAGCCCCGGAAACCGTTTATATAGGCATCGGCGATCACGGCGTCAGCATGCGTTCCGATCATGATATTCGTGTAGGTGGGATTCGGCCATTTGGGAATCCAGCCGCCCTCCTCATACATCTGCACCAAAGCCTGCACCATCCCGTCCACCCTTTCCGGCGCCATCAGCTGCAACCAAGGGTGTTCTGCCCGGAAAGTGTCCCACAACGAATAAGCGTTATAAGAAACCCCATGATGGATCTTGTCGTCGAAAGGACTGTAATAACGCCCGTATTCCGAAAATTCACGCGGATATTGCAAGGTGCGGAAAAAAGCCGTGTAGAAGATCGCACGGTCTGACTCGTCGGCCCCTTCCAGCTCAATCTTGGACAATTTCTCTTCCCATTCCTTTTTCACCTTTCGGGCCACCGAGGCCAGAGAAGCCCTCCGGGGGATTTCCTTCGACAAGTTCTCCTCCGCCTGGGCGAAGCCAATGAAGGAACTTCCTATGCGCAAGTCCACCTCCACCGTCCCCGCGGGGAATTCCACGTAGCCACCCACCGTGCTGCCTTCCGCCTGCACGGCACCGGTATGCACCTCGGCATCCTTGCATATGCCATAGCCAGAAAAGTCCGCAGAGAATTTCAGCACGTAGTACCCCTTGAACCCCGGCAAGGCCGGCCCCAGGTGCGCGTCGTGCCGTTCCCTGTTGTAAATGTGCACCTCGCGTTTCTCAGGATAAATCCATATGGCGCCGCCGTCTTTCTCCCGTCCGGCTTCCAGATAGAGCAAGGCTTTCCCCGCCTGAGGATAAGTGACATGGAAGTATGAAGCCCGCGAGGTGGCCGTCATCTCCGTCGTGATCATCCCCTTGCCGTCCCCGGCTGAATAGGAGAGCTTGTAGTAATAAGGCGTGGCCGTCTCTTGCCCGTGATCCATGGGCGCCTTCCGGTCCTCGGCCTTGACCTTCAACTCTCCGCTCTGCGGCATGAAGGTCATGAAACCGTAGTCTCCCATCCAGATGGCAGGCTGGTGGGTACCCATAAATCCGATAAAGGTGGTGTCATGATAATGGTACATCGTGCGGGAGATGCCATTGATCCGGGTCGCCGCACACCACTGGGTCATGCCAAAAGGCACGCCCACGGCGGGAGTCGTCCCCCCATATTCCGTGTCATGGGCTCCGTCCGAACCGATCATCATATTCACTTCATCCACACGCGAATCGTGCGGATTGGCCGTCACTCCGGCCATCCAACAAGGGCACAAAAAGGCCACAAAAGAAAACATCAATTTATTCAAGGATCTCATATAAGAAAAAATTTGGTTATTTTATCACAAGAAAAAGAAGATGAAGACGGAAGCCCTTTTCATAAATCCGTCTCCATCCTGTTTGGAACATTGTTTTACCGTTGAGTGCCCGCATCTTGCAAAGCCGCTGCAATCTGCGCCTCAATCTCATCGCAAAGTTCAGGATTATCCCTCAACATGTTTTTCACGGCATCCCGTCCTTGCCCGATCTTCGTGTCGTTGTAGCTATACCACGACCCGCTCTTTTTCAATATCCCCAAGTCTGTGCCCAGGTCCACGATCTCGCCCACCTTGGAAATGCCTTCTCCAAAAGTGATCTCGAACTCCGCCTTGCGGAAAGGAGGAGCGACCTTGTTCTTCACCACCTTCACGCGCACCTGGTTCCCGATGACCTCATCGCCGTCCTTGATGCTCGTCACGCGACGGATGTCCAGACGCACGCTGGCATAAAACTTCAGGGCGTTTCCTCCCGTCGTGGTTTCCGGGTTGCCGAACATCACGCCGATTTTCTCGCGCAACTGGTTGATAAAAATGCAGGTCGTGTTCGTCTTGCTGATCGTGGAAGTCAACTTGCGCAAAGCCTGGCTCATCAGACGCGCCTGCAAGCCCACTTTGTTGTCGCCCATGTCGCCTTCGATTTCCGCCTTAGGGGTCAAGGCCGCCACCGAGTCTATGACGATGATGTCAATCGCCGATGAACGGATCAGCTGGTCGGCAATTTCCAAAGCCTGTTCCCCGTTGTCGGGCTGCGAAATCCACAAGTTGTCCACGTCCACGCCCAACTTTGCCGCGTAGAAACGGTCAAAGGCATGCTCCGCATCGATAAACGCGGCTATGCCGCCCATTTTCTGCGCCTCGGCAATCGCATGGATGGCCAGAGTCGTCTTGCCCGAACTCTCGGGGCCATAAATCTCAATGATGCGCCCGCGCGGATAGCCCCCCACGCCCAACGCCGCATTCAAGGCAATCGACCCGGTGGGAATGACATCGACCTGTTCCACGTGGTCGTCTCCCAACTTCATGATCGACCCTTTGCCGAAATTCTTTTCTATCTTATCCATGGCCGCCTGCAAGGCCTTCAGTTTCTCTGTGTTCGGTCCTGAGAACAAGGCAGCCTCTTCTTCTTTCTTTGCCATCTTTCTAATCTAACAAAACATTCTTTTTACAATTCCAAGTCACCGTCGAACACTTCATGCCAAGGCAGCCCGTCCTTGTTCAGTTCTTCCATGAACGGATCCGGGTCGAACTCTTCCACGTTCCACACGCCCGGTTTCTTCCAAATGCCTTTCAGGAACATCATGGCCCCGATCATGGCCGGCACCCCCGTGGTGTAGCTCACCCCCTGCATGCCGGTCTCCAGGTAAGCGGCATGGTGGCTGCAATTGTTATAGACATAATAGGTATGTTCCTTGCCGTCTTTCACCCCGCGGATCCGGCACCCGATGCTTGTTTCCCCCTCGTAATTCTCTCCTAAATTCTGCGGATTGGGGAGCACGGCCTTCAAGAACTGCAGAGGCACGATTTTCACGCCGTTGTAGTCCACCTCGTCGATTCTCGCCATGCCGATATTCTGGATGACGCGCAAGTGGGTCAGATATTCCTGTCCGAACGTCATCCAAAAACGCGCCCGTTTGATGGTCGGGAAGTTCTTTACCAACGATTCCAGTTCCTCATGATACAACAAATAAGAATCGCGTGGGCCGATATTCGGATAAGTCAGGTCTTTGTGGATCTCCATCGGTTGAGTCTCCACCCATTTCCCGTTTTCATAATAACGGCCGTTCTGGGTGATCTCCCGGATGTTGATTTCGGGGTTAAAGTTCGTGGCAAAAGCCTTGTGATGGTTCCCGGCGTTGCAATCCACGATGTCCAGGTAATGGATCTCGTCGAAATAATGCTTGGCGGCATACGCCGTATACACGCCCGATACCCCCGGGTCGAAGCCGCACCCCAGGATGGCCGTCAGCCCGGCCTCCTCGAAACGCTTTTTGAAAGCCCACTGCCAGCTATATTCAAAATGAGCCACGTCTTTCGGTTCATAATTGGCGGTGTCCAAGTAGTTGCAGCCCGTCTGCAGGCAGGCTTCCATGATGGCCAGGTCCTGATAGGGCAAAGCCAGATTCATCACCATGTCCGGTTGGAAATCCCGCATCAGCCCCACCAGTTCGTCCACCTTGTCGGCATCCACCTGCGCCGTCCGGATTGCCGGATTCCCAATCGCTTGCACGATGGCATCGCATTTGGACTTCGTGCGGCTGGCTATCATGATTTCGCCAAACACTTCCGGATGTTGAGCCACCTTGTGCGCTGCCACTGTGGCCACGCCGCCGGCTCCGATAATTAAAACTTTTCCCATGTCTAAAATTTGGTATTTTAGTGTTCTGTTACTATATGTTGCAAAGTTACTGACTTTTTTCAAGAAGTAAAGCCTTAAACCCTTTTTTAGGCTTTATTTGAATTCTTCCCCCCTGATGCCCATCGCGCTCATCAGCGAATAGCCCAAGATTTCCTGACGGAAACCGCGGCCCGGCTGGGGTTCCATGGCCAAAAGGGTAATGTCTTTTTCCCCGGCGCGTCCCAACAAGTCGCGGACCTGCATGCCTTGTTGTTCCGCATCGGGCACGACGATCAATCTCCCGATGCTCTTTTCATCGGTCAACACGGCCAAGGACTGCAAGAACAAATTGCCGGCATCCGCCAGTTCTTCCTCTTGCACGGCACTCAGCTTGAACTCTCCCAGCCTCGCGTCGCGGAAAGCCTTCCCGTCGATTTCCGAAGCGAAGTCCGACGGCATGAAATTGTCCATTCCCCGTTTGCCTTTTCCATGCACAAACACCACCTGCACGTCGTTGTCCCCTTCCTTCAGCCCCCCGTCCAATGCCACACAAACCAACCAATGCGAAAGGTCTGCCTTCGGAATAGGCCGTTCCAGCATCCGTTCAAAATTCACAATCAAGTCGAATGCCACCCGATCCACATAATCCGCATCCACCAAAATCACCGTAGTGCTCCATTCTGTCTTTTCCATATATTCACCTTACATATTTCCACGACACAAAAATACGCAAAATCCACGGGAAAACCTTGAAAAACGACCGATTAACGCAGCCCGGGAAAAAGAATCGGCTGGAATGGAACCGCAATAAACAGGCAGAGCCTCCCATCATTCGCAAAGATGCCCCGCCACCCCCCTAAAAAGGGGAAATAAAAAATGCACATTACACGCCTTCTTCAGAAGAAGAGGCTTCCGCCCCTACAGGGGGAAGCATCCCCGCCAGGACTATGGCCATTCCGTCCTCCCCACACCACACACCGTCAGGCCACCGCCTGCCACCACTGACAGAATGCAATCGAAAGAAAAGGAAGACTCTGCCAAACGCTCCGGTTTTATGACATTTTGACAGCACAGGCAGAATGGCAAGTTATTTGATGCTCATTTTACGTCGGCTGCAAAAAGCCGACAAGACCCAAACAGCAGAAACAGAAACAAAAATAGAAAAGGAGAACAACCATGACATTTGACAAATTTACCATCAAGGCTCAAGAAGCCATCCAAGAGGCTGTGAACCTCGTGCAGGCACGAGGACAGCAAGCCATCGAACCGGAGCACTTGTTGGCCGGAATCCTCAAAGTGGGGGAAAATGTCACGAACTTCTTGTTCCAGAAGTTAGGTGTCAACAGCCGGCAAATCGGGCAAGTGCTGGAAAGCCAAATCGCCTCTCTTCCGAAAGTGCAAGGCGGAGAACCCTATCTGAGCCGGGAAAGCAACGAAGTGCTGACACGGGCGCAAGACTATGCGGCCAAGAGCGGGGATGAATTTGTGTCGCTCGAACCGATTATCCGGGCCTTGCTCACCGTGAACTGCACGGCCAGCAAGATCCTGAAAGACGCAGGAGTCAATGAAAAGGAACTGGCTGCTGCCATCAATGAATTGCGTAAAGGCGAAAAAGTGACTTCGCAAAACAGCGAGGAAACCTACCAGGCATTGGAGAAATATGCCACGAACCTCATCGAAGCCGCCCGCACCGGCAAGCTCGATCCGGTTATCGGCCGCGACGAGGAAATCCGCCGCGTACTGCAAATCCTGAGCCGGCGCACGAAAAACAATCCCATATTAATAGGTGAACCGGGTACGGGCAAGACGGCCATCGTCGAAGGGCTGGCCCACCGTATCCTGCGGGGCGACGTGCCAGAAAACCTGAAGGACAAACAGCTCTATTCGCTGGACATGGGTGCCCTTATCGCCGGAGCCAAATACAAGGGCGAGTTCGAGGAAAGGCTGAAATCCGTGATCAACGAAGTGAAGAAAAGCAACGGGCAGATCATCCTCTTCATCGACGAAATCCACACGCTGGTGGGTGCCGGAAAGGGGGAAGGCGCGATGGACGCGGCCAACATCCTGAAACCGGCACTGGCCCGCGGCGAACTGCGGAGCATCGGCGCCACGACACTGGACGAATACCAGAAATATTTTGAAAAGGACAAGGCGCTGGAACGCCGTTTCCAGACCGTGATGGTTAACGAACCGGACACGCTGAGCAGCATCTCCATCCTGCGCGGACTGAAGGAACGGTATGAGAACCACCACAAGGTGCGCATCCAGGACGATGCCATCATCGCCGCCGTGGAACTGTCCAACCGTTACATCACCGACCGTTTCTTGCCGGACAAGGCTATCGACTTGATGGACGAGGCCGCCGCCAAGCTGCGGATGGAACGCGACTCCGTACCCGAGGAACTGGACGAAATCGAACGCCGGTTAAAGCAACTGGAAATCGAGCGCGAAGCCATCAAACGCGAGAACGACCAGCCCAAGCTGGAACAGCTGGGCAAGGAAATTGCCGAACTGAAGGAACAGGAAAGCAGCTACAAGGCCAAATGGGAAGCCGAGCGGGCCTTGGTCAACAAAATCCAGCAGAACAAGCAGCAGATGGAGCAGCTGAAGTTCGAGGCCGAACGCGCCGAACGCGAAGGCGACTACGGCCGGGTGGCCGAAATCCGCTACGGCAAGCTCAAGGCACTGGAAGACGAGATCGCCAAAATCCAGAACCAGCTGCGCGACACGCAGGGCGGAGAGGCCATGATTAAGGAAGAAGTGACAGCGGAAGACATCGCCGACGTGGTGAGCCGCTGGACGGGCATACCCGTCAGCAAGATGCTGCAAAGCGAACGCGAGAAACTGCTCCATCTGGAAGAGGAACTCCACAAACGGGTCATCGGGCAAGACGAAGCCATACAGGCCGTCAGCGACGCCGTGCGCCGGAGCCGTGCCGGACTGCAAGACCCCAAGCGGCCTATCGGCTCGTTCATCTTCCTCGGCACCACGGGTGTCGGCAAGACGGAGCTGGCCAAGGCCCTGGCGGAATACCTGTTCGACGACGACACGATGATGACACGTATCGACATGTCGGAGTATCAGGAGAAGTTCAGCGTGAGCCGGCTCATCGGAGCGCCTCCGGGCTACGTGGGCTA
>CALUNJ010000089.1 GCA_944321975.1 uncultured Paraprevotella sp. | reverse complement strand
CAAAAGAAAATGCGGCAATGGTGCCTGCGCGTCAGTGCATACGCCCAGCGTTTGCTGGACGGGCTGGAAACCATTGACTGGACAGACTCGCTGAAAGAAACGCAACGCAACTGGATCGGACGCTCGGAAGGCACGGAAGTGGTTTTCCGGGTGAAAGACAGCGACAAGTCGTTCACCATCTTCACCACCCGCGCCGACACGATGTTCGGCGTGACTTTCATGGTGTTGGCTCCCGAAAGCGAACTGGTGCCCGAAGTGACCACGACGGAACAGCAGGCTGCAGTGGATGCCTACCTGGATGCCACCAAAAAGCGGACGGAACGCGAGCGCATCGCCGACCGCCGCGTGACGGGCGTGTTCTCCGGCTCGTATGCCATCAACCCCTTTACGGGCGAAGCCATCCCCATCTGGATCAGCGACTACGTGCTGGCCGGTTACGGCACGGGAGCCATCATGGCCGTTCCCGCCCACGACAGCCGCGACTATGCCTTTGCCAAGCACTTCAACCTGCCCATTATCCCGTTGGTGGAAGGTTGCGACGTGAGTGAAGAGAGTTTCGATGCCAAAGAAGGCACCGTCACCAACTCGCCACGCGCCAGCGTGAAGCCCTACATTGACTTCTCACTGAACGGGCTGACCATCAAGGAGGCCATCGCCGCCACCAAAAAATATGTAGAAACCCACCATTTGGGACGAGTGAAGGTGAACTACCGCCTGCGCGATGCCATCTTCAGCCGCCAACGCTACTGGGGCGAACCTTTCCCGGTGTATTACAAAGACGGCATGCCCTACATGATTCCGGAAGAATGCCTGCCGCTGGAATTGCCGGAAGTGAGCAAGTTCCTGCCCACGGAAAGCGGCGAACCACCCCTGGGACATGCCACCCGCTGGGCTTGGGACACGGTGAACCGCTGCGTGACGGACAATTCGCGGATAGACCAGCAAACCGTCTTCCCGCTTGAACTGAACACCATGCCGGGATTCGCCGGAAGTTCGGCCTATTACCTGAGATACATGGATCCGAAGAACGACAAGGCACTCGTGGACAGGGACATCGACGAATATTGGCAAAACGTGGACTTGTACGTGGGAGGCACGGAACATGCTACCGGCCACTTGATTTACAGCCGTTTCTGGAACAAATTCCTGCACGACTACGGCTATAGCTGCACGGAAGAACCATTCCAGAAACTCATCAACCAAGGGATGATCCAGGGACGGAGCAACTTTGTGTACCGCATCAAGGACAGCAACACTTTTGTGTCACTGAACCTGAAAGACCAATACGACACCACGCCACTCCACGTGGATGTGAACATCGTGTCGGGCGACGTGCTGGACATCGAGGCTTTCCGCAAATGGCGGCCGGAATACGAGAATGCGGAATTCATTCTGGAAGACGGGAAATACATCTGCGGATGGGCCATCGAAAAGATGAGCAAAAGCATGTTCAACGTGGTGAATCCCGACATGATCGTGGAGAAATTCGGGGCCGACACACTCCGCCTGTATGAAATGTTCCTCGGTCCTGTGGAACAAAGCAAACCTTGGGACACGAATGGCATCGACGGATGCCACCGCTTCCTGAAAAAATTCTGGGGGTTGTTCTACGACCGTGCCGGAAATTTCCTGCCTGCGGAAGGCGAAGCCGGAAAAGACAACCTGAAATCATTGCACAAGCTCATTAAAAAAGTGACAGCCGACATCGAGGCTTTCTCTTACAACACCTCCATCAGTGCCTTCATGATTTGTGTGAATGAACTTTCGGGACAGAAATGCCATAACAAAAGCGTCCTGCGCACGCTTGTCGTGTTGATCGCTCCCTTCGCCCCGCATATCGCCGAGGAACTCTGGCATGCACTGGGAGAAGAACACAGTGTGTGCGACGCTGAATGGCCTACGTGGAACGAAGCGTTCCTGACAGAAGACACCATGAGACTGAGCATCTCTTTCAACGGAAAGACACGGTTCACCCTGGACTTCCCCGCAGAGGCAGACAATGCTTCTATCGAAAAGACGGTATTGGCCGACGAACAAACTCAAAAGTACATCGAAGGCAAACAAATCGTCAAAGTCATCATCGTGCCGAAACGCATAGTCAACGTGGTTTTAAAATAATCCAAAAGCGTCATAGTGGGAGAGAGTTTCCCACTATGGCGCCTTCCGTCAAAACGTAAAGTCATGAAATATATGAAAAACGAATTGTGGCAAGAAAGCAAAGACTATCTGGGCATTCTGTTCGGACTGACCCTTTATGCCATAGGCTTTACCGCATTTATCTTACCCTACCAGATTACAACCGGAGGTTTGTCCGGTGTGGCCGCCATTATCTTTTATGCCACAGGATTCCGTGTACAATACACCTATTTCATGGTGAATGTCGTATTGCTCATTGCGGCCATCAAAGTCCTGGGATTCAGATTTTGCATCAAAACAATCTTCGGCATCGTGGCACTCACATTCGAATTAGGTTTCTTCCAAGAAATTCTGGCAGACGAAAACGGACAACTTCCCAAGATATTGGGTGACCAGACTTTCATGGCCTGTGTGCTCGGAGGATGCACGGAAGGAATAGGGTTGGCCATTGTGTTCTTAAGCAACGGCAGCACCGGCGGAACGGATATTATCGCCAGCATCATCAACAAATACCGGGACATCACCCTCGGACGTGTCATGATGTTCTGCGACATCGCGATCGTGTCTTCAAGCTACTTGGTTTTTCATGAAACTCAAAAAATCGTGTTCGGTTTTTGCGTGCTCATCATTTCCATGGTGTCCCTGGATTATTACATGAACAGCATGCGGCAATCCGTGCAATTCCTCATCATCTCGAACAAATATGCCGACATCGCCGAAGCCATCACCCATCAACTCGACCGCGGAGTGACCGTGTTGCACGGCGAAGGTTGGTACAGCAAAGAACCGCGCCAAGTGCTGGTGGTATTGGCCAAACGGCGCGAAAGCGTGGAAATATTCAGACTCATCAAACGCATAGACTCCAATGCCTTTGTGTCGCAAAGCAATGTCGTCGGCGTGTATGGGGAAGGATTTGATCACATCAAAGTGAAATAGCAGTGTCCGATACAAACAAAAATAAGGCGGTCTTATCCATCGTCGCAGCATTCACCTTGCTGCAAGTCATCATTTTGTTTGTATTCGGATATACGCCTTACCCAGACAGCGAAGATTATATCAGAATGGCCCGGGAATGCCTGGAAGCCGGCGAACCTTACCCAACCCTATGGCAATACCGGAACCACATGTTCATTTGGAACGTGGGTGCGATCAATGCGGTCATCTTTTCGCTTTGGGCCTTCAAATCCGTCACCCCCCTTCTCGTCTTTTATGCCTTGACGAAAGGTGCCACTTCATGGTTACTATATCAGATTGTCCGAAAGACAGTCCACCCGAAAGCCGCTTTCATCGCCTTGGTAATCTATGTGCTTTATCCCGCGAACTATGGAGAATCCACTGCTGTGCTGAGCGAAATTCCTTTTCAATGCGCCGTCATGGCAGGCATTTTGAGCACACTGAACCAAAAGCCCGTTGCGGGCGGCATATTGATCGCGGCCGGAAATTGGTTCCGCCCCATGGGGATAGTGTTCCTCTTGTCGGTCTGCATCTTCCTGTGGTGTGGCAAAAAATGGAAAAATTCGGCCAAACTGATCATCGGTTACTTGCTGTTCATAGGAATTATAGGTACAGCCAGTTGGTCACGTACCGGAGATTTCATCTTTCAAAGCCGGGCCGGATGGGCCATGCTCATGAAACACGCATGGGATAATGACAAAGACCAAAAAGCCGACCGCAAACTTTTCGCGCACAACGACCCGATGTACGACTACGGCTCCTCCTTGAATTGTGCACAGAAAGATTCTCTTTTCCGCCACAACTTCCTCGTTTGGCTGAAGCATAATCCAAAGGAATATTTCAAACAGATGCCCGAAAAATTCATCAGGACTTATATCTCGGACAATGTGAACTTCTGTGCTTTTTTGCCAGACAAGCACGAAAGAAACTACATGTATGAGGACTTAAGCATGGCAAGCCTGAAAAAAGACTTTCCACACTATGCACCAGTCCAAATACTCACCTTGGCCAATCTGGCCTATTACTACGTCTTGATAGCCTGCTTTGGAACCGGCTGCATATATCTCATGCGGAAAAGATTATTCCGTCCCCTCATTCTCCCGCTGGGAATCATAGGGCTCGGAACCGCATTCCTATTATTCGTGGGGCACGGGGAAGCGCGATACCACCAGCTTTTCATGCCCTTCATGATCCTGACCATATCCACATACATATATGACAAATACTTAAACCACATAGGAAATGAAAAGAAAACTCGTCTTTGCCACAAACAATGTCCATAAACTGGAAGAAATTAAAGCTATTTTGAAGGATGAAATAGAAATATTGAGCCTCGCAGACATCAATTGCCACGCGGACATTCCGGAAACCGCTGACACATTGGAAGGAAACGCCCGCTTAAAATCTGAATATGTGTATGCCCACTACGGACTGGATTGTTTTGCTGACGACACCGGACTGGAGGTGGAAGCCCTCAACGGCGCACCCGGGGTATTCTCGGCACGTTATGCCGGAGAGGGACACGACGCACAAGCCAACATGAAAAGGTTGCTGAAGGAAATGGAAGAAAAAAACAACCGCAAGGCACAATTTCGCACCGTAATCTCGTTAATAGAAAAAGGAGAAGAAAAGCAATTTGAAGGAGTCGTAAAAGGAACCATCACCCGGGAAAAAAGAGGGGAAGACGGATTTGGTTACGACCCTGTCTTCCAACCGGACGGGTGCAAACAGACTTTTGCCGAGATGGGAAACGAAATGAAAAATAAAATCAGCCACCGTGCCCGTGCCGTCGAAGCGCTTTGCCAGTATCTTTCTCAAAAGAAACAGTGAAACCCAAAAAAAGAAAAGTCATGAAGAAATATATTTTGTTGCTTGCCTTTTTGATCTGCCACATCACGATTGCCATGGGCCAAGCCATCGGTTCGTGGAAAATTTATCCGGCTTTACAGATCGCCTCTTCCAACATCTCCACAAACGACAAAATATATTCCCTTTGCAAAGGGAATCTCTTCAGCTATGTCCCCAGCACCACGGAAGTCTATGTTTACGACCGCATCAACGGACTAAACGACACGCAAATCCAACACATGAGTTACTGCAAGGAGACTCAAAAGTTGATCATAGTCTACACCAATGGCAACATAGACTTGGTATACCCGGATGAAGATGTCGCCAATCTGAAACAATTGAAAGATAAAAACTACACCAACCTGAACATACGAAGCATTTACATCTCAGGAAAAACAGCCTATATCTGCACGAACTTCGGCATCGTGACGCTGAACACCGAAAACGAAACGTTCGAAAACACCTATGATTTGGGATTGGACGTGCAGTGTTGCGTCACAGACGATGAATTCATCTATTTGTCCTCTTCTTCCGGCATGTACAGAGGTGACAAAAGCCAGAACCTGTTGGACATCAACAATTGGGAGTTCGTCAGCCGGAACGCATTCCATTTGATGGCTTTTTTCAAAGGCGAAATGATCGGATATAACCAAAGCACCGGACTATTCATCATCCAACCGCAGTTTTACACCACGGCCTTACAGTCAAAACCGCTTTCTTATTTTTCATGCGATGGCGAAACGATGATCACCGGCGACCATGAAAACACTTACGTCTATCACTCCACCACGGAAATGGAAGAAATCAAACAGTCCAACATGTTCAGTTACCTGACGTATCACAACGGCACCTATTGGGCCAGCCAAGGACTGGACGGACTGCAACCTTACAAACTCGAAAACGGACAATTCACGCCGGAAACACAACCCATACAGCCCGACAGCCCGGTGAGGGACTATTTCTGCCACATGCACTACGATGGCAACCGGCTCTTGGTGGCGGGAGGAGACCTGAACTATAACAGTGTCATCAGAGACGGCACCGTCATGTACTATGAAAACGGCACTTGGTATAATTTTGAAGAAAAAAATGTACCCGAAGAAACGAACCTGCAATACACGAACGTGACCAGCATCGCACAGGATCCCGACGACCCCACCCATCATTATGTCAGTTCGGCCCGGAGAGGGCTCTATGAATTCAAAGACTTGCAGTTCGTAGAAAGATATGATTACTCCAACAGCGCACTGAAAAGCATTTTCCCGGAAAGCAGCAACGCCATCAACTATGTAAGCTGCGACGCCTTGAAATATGATTCCGAAGGCAATCTGTGGATGGTCAACAACCAGGTGGACACCATCCTGCTGGTCATGAAACCAGACAAGACCTGGAGCAAACTCTACTTTCAGGAATTAAGGGAAGCACCCAACTCCACGTACATCTATTTCGATGCCCAAGGAAGGCTTTGGCTTAACTCCAAACGGCTCGAATATGGCGGAATTTTCTGTTTGGACTATAATGGCACGATTGACGACACGTCGGACGACACTTATGTGTTCAGACACAACATCACCAACCAAGACGGAGTCAGCTACGAGCTCTCCAAAAACTACTATAACTGTTTCGCACAAGATCTTAACGGGCAAATATGGGTCGGCACAAGCTGCGGGTTGTTCGTCATTGAAGACCCGGACGATTTTCTCCACAACGAAAATTTCACTTACACTCAGATCAAGATTCCAAGAAACGACGGAACAGACTATGCCGACTACTTGTTCAACGGCATTGACATCAGTGCCATAGCCGTGGATGCCGCCAACCGCAAGTGGATCGGTACATCGTCAAACGGCATCTATCTCGTCAGCGAAGACGGGCAAGAAACCCTGCAACATTTCACCGTGGACAATTCTCCACTCATTTCCGACCAGATCCAAAGCATTGCCATTCATCCCCAGACCGGAGAAGTCATGATCGGCACATTCCTGGGCCTCATGTCCTACATGAGCGATGCCAGCACACCGGCTGCCGAACTGGACAAAAACAACGTGAGCGTATATCCCAACCCGGTAAGACCGGAATACAACGGGCTTATCACCGTGGACGGGTTGACTTACAACGCGGAAGTGAAAATTACCACCGTGACCGGACAACTGGTATATTCAGGGCACGCCAATGGCGGACTTTTCACGTGGAACGGATGCAACCAGAGTGGAAAAAGAGTGGCTTCGGGTGTGTACAACGTCATTTCCACCAACGCCGAAGGAAAAAAAGCCATTGTCAACCGGATTACTTTCATTCATTAAAAAGGGAGTGGGGAACTTTTTCCCCGCTTCCTCATCAAGGGAAAACCATCCTATTTTGAAGAATTTTTCATTTTACTGATAATCAGAGGAGTAAAACGCCTCTTGAAACACTTGGGTTTTTCTCTTGAGATTCACATTTTTTAGGCTTGAGAAAAAAGTGTGAATCTCAAGAGAGAAGTTTGCATGTCTCTTGAGCGCGATTTTCTCCTGTTCCGCCACGTGCCTTTTTCCGCCACGAAGCCGCAGATGGGTTTCCGCTTCAGCATCGCCAATATTTTAGGCGATTCCCGCTCCATTCCGACGGGTCTTTTTTTCGTTTGAAGCAAATTTCCTTTGTGTTTGGAATGGGATGGAGCATATCCTTTCCTTTCATTGCGGAGCTGCCCAAAAAAGGAGCAGGGTTCGCTTCAAGTCGAAAATAAATTGTATTTTTGTGTGCAGAATAAAAAGTATGAGTTTGTAGATATGGCAAAAGAAGTGCTGACACCGATGATGAAGCAGTTTTATGACCTGAAAGCCAAGCATCCGGATGCGATTATGCTTTTCCGCTGCGGGGATTTCTATGAAACTTACAGCAAAGACGCGGTGACAGCTTCGGAAGTCCTGGGCATCACGCTGACCAAACGCAACAATGGTGGAAAAAGCGGCGCACCGGTGGAGATGGCCGGTTTCCCCTATCATGCCCTGGACACCTATCTGCCCAAGCTGGTCCGCGCGGGACACCGTGTGGCGATTTGTGACCAGTTGGAAGACCCGAAGCAGACGAAAACCTTGGTGAAGCGGGGCATCACGGAGTTGGTGACCCCCGGTGTGGCGATGAACGACAATGTGCTGGCGGGCAAGGAAAACAACTTCCTGGCGGCGGTGTATTTCGGGAAGGGCAATTGCGGCGTGGCTTTTTTGGATATCAGCACGGGGGAATTTCTTACTGCTGAGGGAACCACTGAATATATCGACAAGCTGTTGGGCAATTTTTCGCCGAAGGAAGTGCTTTTCGAGCGGGGGAAGCGCGCCCAGTTCGAGAGCTGTTTTGGGGTGAAGTTCTTTACATTTGAATTGGAGGATTGGGTGTTTTCCGAACGTACGGCAATGGAGAAATTGTTGAAGCATTTCGAGGTGAAAAACCTGAAAGGTTTCGGCATCGATCATCTCAAGTGCGGCGTTGTGGCTTCGGGGGCCATCCTGCAGTATCTGGAAATGACGCAGCACAGCCAGATCGGGCACATCACCTCCATTTCGCGGATAGAGGAAGAGCGTTATGTGCGCCTGGACAAGTTCACCGTGCGCAATTTGGAACTGGTCGCGCCGTTGGCCGAAGGCGGAAAGTCGCTTTTGAATGTGGTCGACCATACGATTACTCCGATGGGGGCACGTTTGTTGAGGCGTTGGCTGCTGTTTCCCTTGAGGGATGAGAAGAGCATCGGCGGACGGCTCGATGTGGTGGACTACTTTTTTCGTGAACCGGAATTCAAGCAACTGGTAGAGGAACAGTTGCATCAGATGGGCGACCTTGAGCGCATCATCTCCAAGGTGTCCGTCGGGCGGGTTTCCCCGCGCGACGTGGTCCAGCTGAAGACAGCCTTGCAGGCCATAGAGCCGGTCAAGGAGGCTCTCGGGCGTGCCACGGACGAGACACTCAGGCGGATAGGGGAGCAGCTGAACCTTTGTGCTTCCATCCGCGACCGCATCGCCCGCGAGGTTCAGGACGATCCGCCGTTGTTGGTGGGCAAGGGCGGAGTGATAGCCGACGGGGTGAATGCGGAATTGGACGAACTGCGCCACATTGCTTTCGAAGGCAAGGACTATTTGCTGAAAATCCAGCAGCGGGAAACGGAACGCACGGGCATCCCGAGCCTGAAAGTCTCCTATAACAATGTGTTCGGCTACTATTTGGAGGTGCGCAACGCGCATAAGGACAAAGTGCCGGCCGATTGGATCCGCAAGCAGACGTTGGTGAACGCCGAGCGGTATGTCACCCAGGAACTGAAAGAATACGAGGAGAAAATCATGGGAGCGCAGGACAAGATCCTGACCCTCGAGACTAAGTTGTACAACGAGTTGGTGGTGGCCTTGGCCGAGTTCACGCCCTCCATACAGATTAATGCCAACCTGTTGGCACGGCTGGATTGCTTGTTGTCGTTCGCGCAGGCCGCACAGGAAAACCGCTACATCCGTCCGGTCATCGCGGACGATGACGTGCTGGACATCCGCCAAGGCCGTCACCCGGTGATTGAAAAGGAATTGCCGGCGGGCGAACCATATATAGCCAATGACGTGCACTTGGACTCCGAAAAACAGCAAATCATCATTATCACGGGGCCGAACATGGCCGGAAAGTCGGCCCTGTTGCGCCAGACGGCCTTGATTACCCTGATGGCCCAGGTGGGGTGTTTCGTGCCGGCGGAATCGGCACACATCGGGCTGGTGGACAAGATTTTCACGCGCGTGGGAGCCAGTGACAATATTTCGATGGGGGAGAGCACGTTCATGGTGGAAATGAATGAGGCGGCCAACATCCTGAACAACATTTCCCCGCGTAGCCTCGTGCTCTTCGACGAGCTGGGGCGCGGCACTTCGACGTATGACGGCATCAGCATCGCCTGGGCTATCGTGGAATATATCCACGAGAACAAGAAGGGGCGGGCGCGGACGCTCTTTGCCACGCACTACCATGAACTGAACGAAATGGAGAAACTCTATCCGCGCATCAAGAACTACAATGTGTCTGTGAAGGAAATGGACGGGAAAGTCATTTTCCTGCGCAAGTTGGAGCGGGGCGGCAGCGAACATTCTTTCGGCATCCATGTGGCCAAGCTGGCCGGCATGCCGGCCAGCATCGTGTCGCGGGCCAATGTCATTTTGAAGGACTTGGAGTCGGCCAACAGCAAAGACGTGATGAAGAACAGCCGCGGGGCGAAAAAGGCCCTTCCGGCGGGCGGCGGGGTGCAGCTCAGCTTTTTCCAGTTGGACGACCCCGTGCTGTGCCAAATCCGCGACGAAATCCTGCATCTGGACATCAACAACCTGACACCCATGGAGGCATTGAACAAGTTGAACGACATCAGGCACATCGTGGCGGGCAAGTGACGCGGTTTTATATGGATAATAAAAAAAGAAGAATAAAAATCATGGCCTACGAGATACAGTTTCTGCTTTACAGCATGCCGGACGAAGACGGCAAGGTGCAGGTCGTCATCAAGGATGAAACGATATGGTGTACCCAAAAGGCGATGGCGCAACTTTTTGGAGTTGACAAATCAGGCATTAGCCGTCATATAGCTAACATATATAAAGACGGCGAGTTGTCTCCTGATACGACGGTTGCAAAAATTGCAACCGTCGTGAACAGAGGCATAAGAGGAAAGGTAGAAGAATTCGGCCGCGCAAGCAAAGGCGAAGGCCGAAAG
>CALUNJ010000088.1 GCA_944321975.1 uncultured Paraprevotella sp. | reverse complement strand
ATTTATAATTAACTGAATTGCGTTTCATAACACAAAGATATGACTTTTACGCTTTTGTTAAATCCCCAAGTTTAAAACCTGTGCCGTTATGGGGGAACATAAGATTTCAGCGGGGATAATCTAAAAGTATACAACACTGAAACAGAGGAGCTTCCTACTACCTCGTGAAGGGAAAGAAAGCGCGACGGAATAGGAAAATATCGCTCTCAAGGGGAACACAAATTTCCCTCAAGCGATTAACCTTTTTTTCTCAAGCGGAAAAAAAGTTAATCGCTTGAGAAAAATCCACACGTCTCAAAACACGCTTATTTCGGCGATTGTTAACAATGCAAGATTTTTCTTCAAAACAGAACACCATAAACGAGGGAATGGAGCTGACAGGAGGAAGGAGGGGACGAGGGCAAGACCGCACGGCCCCCTGATGAAACTGTTACTTTCCCATGCATGGGAAATCCGGCACGGAAGATACAAAGACCCGTCATACGCAAGACACACACACCCCTTGGCGAAGAAGCGGAAAGACCGTTTCTACCACCAAAATCCCACCGCCCCCTTATTTGAAGGCAAAACCGGAACAAAAACACAAAGACAGTTTGAAACACGCAAGCCCATTATCAAATACAGGAATACACAAAATAGAAGTACAAAAAACACAAAAAGCCACCAAATACAGAATATTTGCACATTTTTGAAAAAACAAAACCATGCGAGAATCGCACGAATCCGACATCATGGGGAATCACGCAGAAATAAACAGAACTCTCAAAATGCAGAAAGGCCATTCATTCAAGTCCGACGGAGGACCTCCACACCCGATCGGCCAAATCAAGATAAGAGGATTCCACATTGTTTCCAAAAGCCACCGCATACACCCGCACCTCCCTTTGCTTCAAATCCATAATGCGTTTTCTCCACGCCAGACCGAGGGGAGGCAATTCGAAATCCGACACCCACAACAAATCGGCATAAAGGTAATCATCCCTGAGCAAGGCTCCGACGGCTTCCTGCATGGCACAGGTCATATCAGACCCACCATGAAAAGCGTTACAGAGAAAGGCTTCCAGCAAGGAAAGATCCTTGTAGAGATCCTGCACTTCTATCACCTCCACTTGGTTGGAAAACAACACCACACGACAACGGCGGTGCATGCAGTCCGCCTTCAAGGCCAGACTGAGCACAACCGCCTTGGCCAACAACTCCCTTTCTCCGCGCATGGAACCCGACGTGTCCACGCACACCACGAAAGAACCCTTCTGTGCATGGCTGGCCAAGTCGATTCCCCGGCGGGAGGAAGCCTCGACCTGCTCCACCCGGCGTGACACCCCGTCGAACACCGCCAGTTTCCTCTCCACATAGCGCCGATAGAACACTCCTTCCAATACCTTGTCGGACAAATAGCAATATTCAACCGGAAGCAGCGAATTCAAGTTGTTCCCCTCCGTGATGCCCGCAATGTCGGAATGCGTGGCCGGACGAAGCAACTCCACCGGTATCTTACCATTCACGGCCTGATACAGCCGAGCCTCATCGGCCTCCTTGCGGCCCAAGGCACGATCCAAATCCCGAATCAATTCGCTGTTTCGCATCACCTGGGCCAATTGCTTGATTTTCATGCGAAGTTCCGGACTACACGTCAATTGCAACCAAACCAAACGCGGCGAAAATCCGCCTCCGCCCCTCCCTTTGTCCCGCAACACGCGCATCCTGCCGTCCACCATGCGGTAATAATCTTCACAAAGCCTGCCGATATGCTTCATTTGGAAATCCACCTCCCGCGCTTCCAGCAAAGCCTGCCACTTCTCCATGAAACGCCGGCGCAGAGCCTGCCAGCGTGCGGAGGAGCGCGCATGCCTCGCCAACTGTTCTACATAGTATTCCACATCCAGCTCCGTGGCGGCATAGAAACGGGAAAGAACTGAGCGGGCACGTTGCAACATGCCGAGGAAATGGGCATCATCGGCCTCGGCGACCTGATAAAAATAGTCCCACTGTTCGCCATAATAAGAATATACGTCCTGAAGTCCGGATTTCTTTTGGGCATAGTAACGCAGAATCTCTTCCTCCGCCTCTTCCATGCGCACGACATCCTCTTTCAATAAAGGGGCATACAACTGTTCTGCAATTTCATGCAAACGCCGCAGGAAAAAAGAGGAAAGGAAACTGAAACGTTCCTTCGCCCCATGGTCGTCACGCTCCCGCCGCATGGCTTAACTCCTGGCAATCGATCTGCAGCGACGTGACATCCGCCCGGATCCGGCGAAAGACTTCCTGCAAGACCCGGCGACGGGATTCATCCAAAAAAAGATGTGTCCGGGCATACTCCGTTTCTTCCTGTTCCCACCGGCGCAGTTTCTCGGCGACCTCCTCCGACTCAGCCCACAGCCTGCGGGACATTTCCCCCACGGGCAGAACGTCTTCGGCCGCCTTGAGGCTTCCCGCCTCTTGCCCGTCGCCAGCCGGCTCGGCCCGCAACAAAGCATAAGACTTCCCGTTCACCCGCAACCCCGCATCCGTGCGCTCCACCAGCAACAGTTCCTCGGGACGCACGTTCGGATAACGGCTTTTGTCATATTTCCGCAAGAGTTGCGCTCCGGTCTTTTTCCGATCCGTGACCAAGACGAATGCCGCAGGCTCATCCCTTTTCAAAGCCTCATATTCCGTGATATAAATCAATACCATCCGTCCTGCCACTACCGGCTGGACCTGATAGAAGAAAGCACGGACCACCTTGAACACGACTTGAGGAGGAAGTGCCGCGGCCTGCTCTTCGCGCAAAGCCGCCAGCCGTTCGCGCAGCAACGACATCCCGGCATGTTCCTCAAAGGTTTCCACCAAGGCTTCCTCTTGCATTATTTCCAAGCCTTTCAACTGTCCAGGTTCGTCCCACGCACAATCCAGCAACAAAAGCGTATCCGCCAGATGCAATTCAGACACGCCGTTCAGGAAAGCAGCAGCCCGCCACAAATGCAAGAGCTTTTTCCATCTGCGGTCAGAAACATACAGAAGCCTCTTTCCCTCTTCCGCAGCATTGGCTTCCACCATTTTGCTCCGGAATGCGTGCACAAAGGCAAACACCCTGTCGGGCACCGCCACGGCGTCAATGCCTTCAGCCCACACCGCCAACTCCTCCTCAGAGAAACTCATCTCGGCCGGCACGGAGACTTCCACCCGCGACGAATCGGAAATCATCTGATTGAAAAGGCACTTGTCCCGGATGCCGCCCACCAGGCCACGGATGAGGAAACGGTCCCAAAGCGCCTCCAGGTTCTCCCCTTGAGCCGGCAACTCATTGGATGCGGCCATAACCAATTTCAAAGGCAGGCGCATCTCCTCGTTCCCGTTCAAATACACCTTCTCGTTCAACACCGTGAGCAACGCATTCTGTATGCTGGGACCCGCCTTCCATATTTCATCCAGGAAAACCACTTCGGCATCAGGAAGATACCCGTCCGTCAGCCTCCGATAACAACCCTCGTCCTTCAAAGCGGCAATGGAAACCGGACCAAAAATCTCATCGGGCGTACTGAAGCGCGACATCAGATATTCAAAAGAACGGCCGCCCGTAAAAGCCCGTTTCAACCTGCGTGCCATCATGCTTTTTCCCACCCCCGGAGGCCCCAGCAAGAAAATGCTTTCCCCCGCCACGGCGGCCAGCAAGGCCAATGCCATCAAGTGGTCCTTTTCATAAAGCCCCCTGCACAACCTCTCCAACAAAGCCGCCACTCTTCCTCGGTCCATCACACGACCTCCAACCCGTTTGCTAAATGAAACGACGATAATACACTATGTCGAAGCCGAATTCCGCCAGAAAAAACAGGAAAAACAGCAACGAGGTGAACAAGGGCTGAGTTGACAAGCCCAAACAAATCACGGCGCATGCCACGACAGAAAGCCCCAGGCGCCAAGGCAAACACCTCCGGTACTTCCTGCGCACTACCGCCCACTCTATGCCGGCCTCGCGCGTCAGCCAGAAAAACTGGAACATCTCCAACAAGAAGAAAAAGCCCACCAACGTATAGAGCGGATAAGCCTCCAGATAATTCTGCGAATTGAAAAAAATATGTACCACCAAGGAAAGAAACAACAGGAAACTCAGAAGAATGACCTGCATGACCGTGAACGACAGGAGCTTTCCCCTAAAAATCGACTTTTCTAACTGCATGAAAAAAACATTTTCGTTGCTACCGGATAAAGAAATCCACCAAGAAATACACCCCAAGACCGGCCAACCAGCCGATGAACACCTTGCCTGAAATGTGACGCAAATACCACCAAATGGACACATTCTCGCCTTTCATCAAGGCATATCCGGCCGTGGAACCAATGGACAAAAGGCAACCGCCGACTCCCCCGCAATAAGCCACAAGTTGCCAATATTGGCCGTTCAAGGCGAAAGAACGAAGGTATTCGGGATCCACGCCCGCCACAGCGTCCACATTCTCCCACACATCGTACATGGATATGCTGGTCAACACCAAAGCCACATTGTCCAAAAAGGCAGAAATGACTCCCAGAATCAAGCTGGATATATAGATGTTGTGGATATAACGGTCACACCACGCCGCCGCCGCTTCCAGCGCACCTGTCTCCTGCAAGGCCGAGATGGCCATGCTCACCCCAATGAAAAACAAGATGGTCTGGATGCTCTCGGATTGCATGAACCGGGGGGTGGGACGGAAAACAGGCTGGTCGGACTTGATCAGCTTGCGATTGCACAATTCATTGACCACGCCGAAAAGCGCCAGCACACAAAGCGCGCCCACGAAAGGAGGAAGTTTCGTCAGATGGTGGAACGTAGGAATGAACCACAACCCGCCCATCCCGACAAACAGCATCAAGATCCGCTGCCAACGCGTCAACGTGGTGTCGTCTCCACGATAATGTATGCGGGGCGTGTTAATCCGGATCTGTTCCGGCAGTTCACGAGACACCAGATAAGTAGGAATCACCAACGCCACAATGGAAGGCAGGAACATGGCCGCCGAGAAACTGGACGGAGTGACCGCCCCCTTCACCCACAACATCAACGTCGACACGTCGCCAATCACGGTCAGACAACCGCCCGCGTTGGCCGCAATTACGATCACCGCCCCATAATACTTCCGGAAATGGCTGTAGGGCAAGAGCTGGTGCACAATGGCAAACATCATCAACGCCGTTGTCAGATTATCCAGGTTGGCCGACAACAAGTAGGTGATCAGGGCCACCATCCACAACAACCGGCGGCTGTTGCGCGTCATGATCCATTCGCTGATGAAATCAAAGCAGCCATTGGTGTGCAGCAAATCCACGATAGACATGGTGGCCAACAAATAAAGCACAATCTGACAAATGTCGGCCACATGGGCAATGAACACATGGTTCGCAATGAAATTCTTGAGAGAAGTGAGCGTGGAATCATTTCCATCCAAAAAATCGGCATACTCGGCCGCATGCCGCATTTCCACAAACTCCTGTCCGCCCATCATATAAAGCAACCATCCCGCCACGCCGAGAAACATGGCCACAGCCGCCTTGTTGATATTGGTGATATGCTCCGTGGCTATCGCGCAATAGCCTAACAGCAAAACGGCAACGATGATAAGAGTCATGGGGAAACAACTAAAAAGAGCGACAAACGGGACTCGAACCCGCGACCCTCGGCTTGGGAAGCCAATGCTCTACCAACTGAGCTATTGTCGCAAATCGAATGCAAAGATACTCCTTTTCTTGAAAACAGCATCCTGCATCCGATACTTTTCTTTATTCGTTAATACACTTTAACTTTTCCGGCCAAAGACTTGCATTTATCCCGCAAAGCCTCCTGGTCCGCCTCCAACTTGTCCCAACAAACCACCACGCCCATGCGGCGGCCGACATGGGCCACCGGCTTGCCGAAAATCCGCAAATAAGTGCGGGTGGCCGCGCAGACCTCTTCCTCGCCGGAATACCTCGGCGCGCCTTCGGTTTCCACGCCCGAAAGAATCACCGCACTGGCTCCCATGCGCTCCTGGGTGATCTCCGGAACAGGCAACCCCAGCACCGCACGGCAGTGCAGTTCAAACTCCGACAGGTTCTGCGTGCCGGCCAACGTCACCATGCCGGTGTCGTGCGGGCGCGGGCTGAGTTCCGAGAAGATGACGCCATACTTGTGGCTCAGGAAGAACTCCACGCCCCAGATGCCGGCTCCGGTCAAGGCGGCCGTGATTTTTCCGGCCATGTCCTGCGCTTCCTTCAGCATTTCGGGCGACACGGCGGCCGGTTGGAAACTTTCGCGGTAGTCACCGCCCTTCTGCACGTGGCCGATGGGCTGGCAGAAAAGCGTAGGCCCATGCTGCTGGGTGACGGTCAGCAACGTGATTTCGCTGTCAAATGGGATGAACTGCTCCACGATGACTTCTTTCACGTCGCCGCGCGCGCCGTCGCAAGCATATTTCCAGGCGTGCTCCAAGCCGGCCGGAGTGTCCACCTTGCTCTGCCCGTGCCCGGACGAACTCATCAACGGCTTGATGATGCAGGGATAGCCCACCGCCTCCGCGGCCGCCTTCAGTTCCTCGAAAGTGCCGGCATAACGGTAGTCGGCCGTCTTCAGCCCCAATTCCGTGTGGGCCAGTTCGCGGATAGCCTTGCGGTTCATGGTGTAGTTCACCGCCTTTGCGCTTGGCACCACCTGAATGCCCATTTTCTCACAGTCATAAAGTTTCTCCGTGCGGATCGCTTCTATCTCCGGCACGATGATGTCCGGCCTATGCTTTTCCACCACGGCCATCAGGGCATCGCCGTCCAACATGTGGAACACTTCACACTCGTCGGCCACTTGCATGGCCGGCGCATGCGGATAAGCATCACAGGCAATCACATACTGCCCCTTTCGCTTGCAGGCAATCACAAACTCCTTGCCCAGCTCGCCGGAGCCTAACAACAAAATTTTCTTCGTCATTACTTTACTTAACTTATAATATTTTAAGCGTGATTCCAAACCTTCGTCCGATTCCCCTTACTGATGTTGCTCGCGCAGCAGGTCGTTCACGGTTTTCACCGGATTGAACGTGCCCAACGGCACTTCCACGAACACCGTGTTCCAGTCGCTCATCGCCCCGTTCCACAATCCCGGAAGTTCCAGTGCCTTGAGCTCTTTCCCGTTCTTGCTCTTAAAGGAGATGAAGCCCGTGTTCCGGTCCACGTAGTCCGGCAAATTGAACTTCCGCCCCTTGTAGTCCTTCACGGCGCACACCAGGTCCACCGGGTTGAAATGCGTCCCGTTCTTGAACATGGCCACATATTCCGGATTATCCTTGTCGATCTGGCTGCTTTCCAGAATCTGGAGCGACACGGTGCCGTCGGCGTTATAGGCCAGGAACGGGCCTCCGCCCGGTTCGCCCACATTCTTCACCACGCCGCACACGCGCATCGGGCGGTTAAGTTTCTTGCGCAGGTAAATCACCAGTTCCGCGTCCTCCAGGTCTTTCACATCCTCCTTGCGGCAGAACAGGTCTTGCTGCACGAAGCGTATGATTTCCTCCAAGTCGGCATGGCAATAGTTCCCGCCATCCAGTTTCTCCAGGTAGGCGAACGCCTTCTGCTGCAACGTCACCAGAATGCCGGCCAGCACTTGTTTGTAGGCCACGGTCTCTTCCTTCAGCCGGTCGGGCACCACGTTGTCGATGTTCTTCACGAACAACACGTCGGCCTGCAGGTCGTTCAGGTTCTCGATGAGGGCGCCATGCCCGCCCGGGCGGAACAACAGTTTCCCGTCCACCCGGAACGGCTCGTTCTCCATCGTGGCCGCCAAAGTGTCCGTGGAGGGTTTCTGCACGGAGAACGTCACGTGGAACTTCACGCCGTATTTCTTCTCATAGGCCGGAAGTTTCTCTTCCACCAAGGCCTTGAACAGGGCCTGATGCTCCGGGCTCACCGTGAAGTGCACTTCGGCCTCGCCCTTGCTCGAGGCATACAAGGCGGCCTCCACCAAATGTTCCTCCACCGGGGTGCGCGCCCCTTCGGCATACTTGTGGAACTGCAACAGCCCCTTCGGGAGCTGCCCGTAGTTCAGCCCCTTGGATTGCAGCATGCAGGCCACCACTGCCTTATATTTCCCCGCAGCCACCAAGGCGTCGGCCCCGCAGCCTTCGTTTTCCACACAGGCGGCATCCAGTGCCTCGAAGAAAGCGAACTGATGCAGGCCGGCGAAAAAGGCTTTCTCAAAATCGGTCGTCGGCACGTCGTATGCCGCGTCCAGGAACTCAAACATGTTCTTGAACATGCGGCTGGCCGCCCCCGATGCCGGGACGAACTTGCAAATTTTCTTCCCCGACTCCTTGTAGGCGTCCCACGCGGCCACATACTGCCCGCGCGCCTCTTCCGCGGGAGCCAGGATGCCATTCCCCACCGAGGCGGCCGCCTTCAGCTTCAGGAAGGGGAAACCTTTCTTGAACGTTTGCAACTGAGCTGTGATCTGCTCTTCGGAAATTCCTTTTTCGGCCAACAAGGCCTTGTCTTCTGCTGTCAACATATCCAAATGTTTTTAAATGATGTCTTAAACAATACCCAAATATAGGAATTTTTAAGTAATCCTGCAGGCTTTTCCGCAAAAAAAACACTAACTTTGAAAAAAAATCAACGGGCAATGGAACCAGACACTTTTTTTTCCGCACCTGAAAAAGTGCGATTGGCACAACTCTACAAACAACTGCTCAAACTGTCCGACCACATCCTTCGGCCAGACGATTGCAAGAAATTGAAAACGTACCTCATCGAGGCAGCCCGGAAGAACCTCATCCAGCGGAACGTGTTCGGCATGAACCCCATCCTCAACGACATGGAAACGGCGCTCATCGTGGCTTCCGAGATCGGGCTGACCCGCGGCGCCATCGTCGGCGTGATGGTACACACCTGCGTGCGATGCGGCTACTGCACGCCCGAGGAAGTGGAAAAAGACTTCGGCGAGGACGTGGCCGGCATCATCCGCGGGCTGAACCGCATACAGGAACTCTACGAAAAGAATCCCAGCGTGGAAAGCGAGAATTTCCGGAGCCTGCTGCTTTCCTTTGCCGAAGACATGCGCGTCGTGCTCATCATGATCGCCAACCGTGTGAACGTCATGCGGCAGATCAAGGATGCCCACGAAGAGGAGGCACGGAAAAGGGTGTCGGAAGAAGCGGCCTACCTCTACGCCCCTCTCGCCCACAAGCTCGGGCTATACCGCCTCAAGAGCGAGCTGGAAGACTTGTCGCTCAAATACTTGGAACATGATGCCTACTATTTGATAAAGGAGAAACTCAACGCCACCAAGAAGTCGCGCGACGAATACATCGCGCGCTTCATCCGCCCCATCGAGGAGAAACTGAAAGCCGCAGGGCTGAAATTCCACATGAAGGGACGCACCAAGAGCATCCACTCCATCTGGCAGAAGATGAAGAAACAGCACTGCGGCGTGGAGGGCATCTATGACCTTTTCGCCATCCGCGTCATCCTCGACTCGGAGCCCGAACGGGAGAAGATGGAATGCTGGCAGGTCTACTCCATCGTCACCGACATGTACCAGCCCAACCCCAAACGGCTCAGGGACTGGCTTTCCATCCCCAAGAGCAACGGATATGAAAGCCTGCACATCACCGTGCTCGGCCCAGAAAACAAATGGGTGGAAGTGCAGATCCGCACCGAGAGGATGGACGAGATAGCCGAACGCGGGCTGGCCGCCCATTGGCGCTACAAAGGCATCAAGAGCGGGGAGTCGGGCGTGGACGAATGGCTCAACAACATCCGCAACGCGCTGGAGAACAACGACGACATGCAGCTGATGGACCAGTTCAAGATGGACTTGTACGAGGACGAGGTCTTCGTGTTCACCCCCAAAGGCGATTTGTTCAAACTTCCCAAGGGTGCCACCGTGCTCGATTTCGCCTACGCCATCCACACCAACGTGGGCGACCACTGCATCGGAGCCAAGATCAACGAGAAGAACGCCCCGCTGCGTCAACAGCTCAACAGCGGCGACCAAGTGGAAATCCTGACGGCCAACAACCAAACCCCGAAACAAGACTGGCTGAGCTTCGTCATGACAGGCAAAGCGCGCACAAAGATACGCCAAGCCCTGAAAGAAGAACAAGCCAAGCAAGGCTCGTTCGCCAAGGAACTGCTGGAACGCAAGTTCAAGAACCGGAAAATAGAGTATGACGAGACCACCATGATGCACGTCATCAAGAAGCTCGGCTTCAAGACCGTCACAGATTTCTATAAAAGCGTCGCCGACGAGGAAACGGACGTGAACGATGTCATCGACACTTACCTGGACTTGCAGAAATTCGAGTCGGGGCAAGCCGAACATGCGCCCGTGCGCAGCGCGGAGGACTATAACGTGCCCTCGGAAGCCGAACTGAAAGCCACGTCGGGCGACGACGTGCTGGTCATCGACCAGAACCTGAAAGGGCTGGACTACTCGCTGGCCAAATGCTGCCACCCCATCTATGGCGACGACGTGTTCGGTTTCGTCACCGTGAACGGCGGCATCAAGATACACCGTTGCGACTGTCCGAACGCGGAAACGCTGCGCAAACGCTTCGGCTACCGCATCGTGAAGGCCAAATGGGCCGGCAAGCGCGGCAGCCAATATCCCATCACCCTGAAGGTCATCGGAAACGACGACCTGGGCATCGTGAACAACATCACGTCCATCATCAGCAAGGAAGAGAAAATCTCGCTGCGCAGCATCAGCATCGATTCCCACGA
>CALUNJ010000087.1 GCA_944321975.1 uncultured Paraprevotella sp. | reverse complement strand
GCCTTCACCAGCTGGCCGATGTCGTGCAGGTGCGTGTGTCCCGGCACGAACTGGGTGAATGAATTGACGATGGCGATGATGGGTTTGCCGAACTGTTCACGTTTCATCCCGTTGGCCACCCACAGGGCGCGGGCTCCCGCCATACGGCGTCCTTCAGTGCTTTGCGCACTCCGTAACTTCTGCTTCATCTTTATCTTGTTTTTATCCTTTTTCCTTAAAAATATATTCTAAGCCTGCAAATTTAACCTCTTTTTCCATATTATACAATATTTTGAGACATTATTTTATTTTCAATGTTGAAGATAATCAAAAAAGCATGCGTTTCGTTCGGAAAATCGTAAGAAATCCGGCGGTTTTAATTTAAAAATGTTAGTTGCATGGCTCCTTTCGGTTGGTTGGCCTTCGCGAGGAATTTCCGTTGCGCAGATGTCCGGGCCGATGCCCCGGGTTGCCGTTTTTCCTGGAGCGGTAGGAATTTGTCGGGGGAGTGTCTAAAAGTTTGCGGTGCTGAAGCGGAAGACGTTTCTGTTGCCTTGTGGAGGAAAAACGCGCGTGGAGGAATAGGACAAAATCGCCTTCAAGAGGAACGAAGATTTTCTTCAGGCGATTCACATTTTTTTCTCAAGCGAAAAGAATGTGAATCGCCTGAGAAAAGTCCGCGAGTCTCAAGGCGATATCTACCTTGTTGATTATTAATAAAATAAGTTTTCATTTCAAAACAGGACGATATGGACTGGGGAATGAAACTTACGGAGGGGGGAAGAACGGGCCGGGGCAAGCTGCGTGGAGCCGACGAGAAGATGCTTTTTTCTCCTGCCCGGAAAGAAAGAATCTCAGGAGAAAGCAATGCCAGGAGACAATAACGGAATCCGCTTTGCATTATTCAAAAAGACATAAATCTTCATTCTCATGAACAAAACAGCCGTAGGGATAGGCGAAGTGTTGTGGGGCCTGCTCCCCGAGGGGAAAAAGCTGGGTGGCGCACCGGCCAACTTTGCCTGTCACGTGTCGCAATTCGGGTTCGACAGCCGCATCGTCAGTGCCGTGGGCCACGATCCCTTGGGGCTGGAAATCCAGGAAACCTTGCGGGTGAAGGGTTTGGAGTGTCTCTTCGAGGCCGTGCCTTATCCTACCGGCACCGTGCAGGCCGAAGTGGACGCGGAAGGGGTGCCCCGTTACGACATCCGCACGGACGTGGCCTGGGACCACATTCCCTTCACGCCCCGTCTCGAGGTGCTGGCCGCACAGGCACAAGCCGTGTGCTTCGGTTCGCTGGCCCAACGCCTCGCCTTCTCGCGCGAGACCATACACCGTTTTCTCGATGCCATGCCCGACGACGGCGGGCGGCTCAAGATTTTCGACATCAACCTGCGTCAGACGTTCTATGACAAGGAAATCCTGCATCGTGGCCTGCAGAAATGCAACATTCTGAAGCTCAACGATGAAGAGGCCGGACTGGTGGGTGCCGTGTTCAACCTTCCGGGGCATACCCCGCCCGACAGATGCCGTTTCCTGCTGAAGCAGTACCCGTTGAAAATGGTGTTGCTCACTTGCGGCACAAAGGGAAGTTACGTGTTCACCCCCGGTGCCACCAGTTTCCTGGAAACCCCGCGGGTGGAAGTGGCCGACACCGTGGGGGCGGGAGACTCGTTCACCGCCGCCTTCACCGCTGCCCTCTTGCATGGAAAGTCCGTCGCGGAAGCCCATCGCCTGGCCGTGGAAGTGTCGGCCTACGTGTGCAGCCGGAACGGCGCCATGCCCGGACAGCCCGAACGGTTGGTTGCCATGGGGCGCCAAGCCTGAAGCCGCGCGGGAAAAAACGCCGTGCCGGCGGAATGCCTGCACGTTTACGGCCGGCCTTGGAAGCTCAAAACAACTTCTTAGCCGGCCTTGCCGGGAACGTGCAGGTTCGTGAAACGCCCTTCCAGTTCCCTGGCTGCTTCGGGCGAGACTTCCAGCGCCTTTTTCAGGTCGTCGGCCGCGCCGGCCTGGTCGTGGAGGAGGAGCTTGATGCGCCCGCGCTCTTTATACCCGTTGCCGAATTCCGGCAACCGCCCCAACGCCTCGTCCATTGTGGCCAAGGCCAAGTCAAGCCGGCGGGCCAGCGAATAGGCCATGCTCAGTCCCACATAGGCATTGCCCAGTTGCGGGTTTTGTGCCTTCGCCCGCGTATAATACGCGATGGCTCCTTCGCCGTCCCCCCGGCCAAGGCGCAAGGCCGCCTTGCACATCCACACCTCGTCTGGAGCTTCCGAATGCTCCCCTTCGGGAAGAAGACGGTCGATGTCTTCCTCCGCCTCTTTCAGGCATCCCATGCTTTGGAACACCCGTGCCCGCCACAGATAAGCCTCTTTCAAGCCACCGTCGCGGGCAAGTGCCTGGGTCAACACGGCCACGGCTCCCAAATCGTCGCCCGCCTCATGCCTTCTGCGGGCTTCTTCTATGCTGTCGTTCATTTCGCAATCCCATTTGAAAAATATGACTTTTCCTTTCTTCTTTCTCTCTATCCAAGGCGCAAAGGTAAACTATTTCCGCCGTTTATGCGCTAAAAATGCTTAATTTGATGTATTTTTGCACTATAATTAGGACTGTTACGTTTATAAGACAAACATTTTTCGCGAAAAAGGAAGAATTTATGTGTGGAATTGTCGGTTATATAGGAAAAAGGGAGGCATACCCCATCCTCATCAAGGGACTGAAACGATTGGAATACAGGGGCTACGACAGCGCAGGCGTGGCCCTCGTCGGCGACACGGGCGAATTGAACGTGTATAAAGCCAAAGGGAAGGTGAGCGACCTGGAACGCTCCGTGGAGTCGCTGGATGTCAGCGGGCATGTCGGCATCGCCCATACCCGCTGGGCCACCCACGGCGAGCCTTGTGCCGCAAACGCGCATCCGCACTATTCGGCCTCGGGCAACCTGGCGCTCATTCACAATGGCATCATCGAAAACTATGCCACGCTGAAGGAGCGGCTGATACAACGCGGGGTGCAGTTCCGCAGCCAGACGGACTCCGAAGTGCTGGTGCAGCTTATTGAATACATCCAGTTGAGCAACGACCTCGACCTGCTGGGGGCCGTGCAGGTGGCCCTGCACGAAGTCATAGGCGCATACGCCATCGCCATTCTCGACAAACGCCACCCGGAACAAATCATCGCGGCCCGCAAAAGCAGCCCGCTGGTGGTGGGCATCGGGCATGACAACGATTTCTATCTGGCATCGGACGCCACTCCCATCGTGGAATATACCGACAAGGTGGTTTATCTCGAAGACGGCGACATCGCCGTCATCCGTCCGGGACACGAACTGAAAGTGGTGGACATGGACAACACCCGCATGCATCCCACCGTGAAGACCGTGGACATCAACCTCGGCCAACTGGAAAAAGGAGGTTTCCCCTACTTCATGCTCAAGGAAATCTTCGAACAGCCCGACTGCCTGCGCGACTGCATGCGCGGACGCATCAACGTGGATGCCGACAACGTGACCCTCTCGGCCGTCATCGACCACAAGGACAAACTGTTGGGGGCCAGCCGGTTTGTCATCGTCGCCTGCGGCACCTCGTGGCATGCCGGGCTCATCGGGCAACAACTCATTGAGAATTATTGCCGCATCCCCGTCTATGTGGAATATGCGTCGGAGTTCCGCTACCGCAATCCGGTCATCCTGCCCACCGACGTGGTGATCGCCATATCCCAATCCGGCGAAACGGCCGACACGCTGGCCGCCATCGAACTGGCGCGCAAGCAAGGCGCATTCGTGTTCGGCATCTGCAATTCCGTGGGAGCCTCCATCCCCCGGGCCACCCACACGGGTGCCTATATCCACGTGGGGCCGGAAATCGGAGTGGCCTCCACCAAGGCTTTTACCGGGCAAGTCACCGTGCTGGCCATGCTGACGCTGGCTCTGGCCAAGGCCCGCGGCACCATCTCCCAGGATGAATATGTCAAAATGGTGCATGAGCTGGTGGCGATTCCCGACAAGATGAAAGAGGCTCTCAAGACCAACGAACAGATCGCCCAACTGGCCAAGATGTTCACCTATGCCCACAACTGCCTCTATCTGGGGCGCGGCTACTGCTATCCGGTGGCGTTGGAGGGCGCGTTGAAACTGAAGGAAATCTCCTACATACACGCCGAAGGCTACCCGGCGGCGGAAATGAAACACGGCCCCATCGCGCTTATCGACTCTGAAATGCCCGTGTTTGTCATTGCCACGCGTAACGGACTCTATGACAAAGTCGTCAGCAACATCCAGGAAGTCAAGGCCCGCCAAGGCCGTGTCATCGCTTTCGTCACCAAAGGCGACACGAAAATCCGTGAACTGGCAGACGAAGTAATCGAACTGCCCGAAACCATGGAGTGCTTCGACCCGCTGGTGGCCGCCGTGCCATTGCAACTGTTGGCCTACCACATCGCGGTATGCAAGGGGAAAAACGTCGACCAGCCACGCAACCTGGCCAAGTCGGTCACCGTGGAATAGGCTGGCGGGCATAGCCCGAAGAATCGCCCCCGGAAGTTTCTTGCCTGAAAAACTTCCGGGGGCGATCATGTTGGCGCGTTCTCCTGTTGATGTTCCGGGGAATGGTTCTTGTTCGGGGTCAGCGGTTTGCCGAGGCGCGTTTTTGTTTCAGCTCTTCCACTTGTGACCGGAACAGCGGGGTGTCGGTGTATCGTAGCCCGTCGCGCACGACATTCCCGTCTGGGTCGAGCGTCTCATAATGGGGGATGCCCAGGAAGCGGAACAGTTCCATCAGCTTGTTGTAGTCGGAACGGCTGATTTGCTGCACGTCCTCACCGTTCAGATACGCCGTGACGAACTTGCGGTATTCTTTTTCCGGGGCTTCCCCTTCCGCGTGGATGAAAAGGAAGTCCACGTCTTTGTCGTCCCGCAACGCTTCGCGCATGGGCTTTGAGTTCTGGATGGCCATGCGGCACGGGGCGCACGACATGCCCCAAAAGTCGATCAGCAGGTATTTGCCTTTGTATTTGTCCGTCAGCCGCCGCAGCACCTCCGTGGCTTCGCATTCCGGCAAGGCATACGCCGGAACTTTCCAGCGTGCCAGGGCTTCGGCATAGACGCGGTCGGCCTGCCGCTGCAATGCGGGAGAAGCCAGCAGTCTGCGCCGGCGGGAAAAGCTCTTCGCCAGTTCCGTCTTTTTGTCATCCGTTCGGGAAAGATAGTAGTCCATGTTGAAAACCATGGACTGCAACAAGGTGATCCGCCCGCACAATGAAGGCTTCGCGCAGCCGGAAAGCCTTTGTTCCATGGCCAGCATGCGGCTGTCGGCCGGGGCGAGGCTGTCTTCCAGCAAATAGTTGCTTCCTTTCCACGCCTTGAGCAGGGGATAGGAAAATTCGTAGCCGTTGACAAATGGGTTGTAGGCGTACAAGGCCAGGCACGACACGTCGTCCAGCGGCATCCGGCGCAGGAAACGGTAGGTGTCGGGGGCGGCATGCAGGTCCAATAGGGCTTGCTTTTCCGCAGTTTCTGCGGGTAGGCTCCTCCATTGTGTCATGGCGCAGCGCAAGACGGCTTCGCCGTGCGTCAGTTTCGTGTAGTTTTCTGCCAGGTGCCGTTCCCACGGAGTGTATTCGTAACGCCAGGCCATGTAGCCGGCCAGCTGCAGGGCCGTTTCCATCTTCCGCATGGCGCAGTCCGCAAGGCGTTGGAAGTCTTTGAGCGAGTCGGCGTCCGCCTTGTATTCGAAGTAAGGATAATCACAAAGCGTTTGGTAGTCATGTTTCAAGGAGTTCCGGAGGCTGAATGTGCCAGGCGACTGGATGGTGCATTCCACCGAGCCGTCGAGCCGCACGAGGATGTCCGTGGTCTTGCCCGGTTCCGCGTAGAATCTGATGCTCTTGCCTTTGTCTTCTTTCCGGATCAACAGCCAGCCTTCTTCCGGGTGATAAGCGAGGAAACGGGATTCAAACGTGCCGTCTTCGCGGATGGCGATGGTGATCGGCGTGTCTTCCCCGGTCATGGCGATGCGGCGGGTGTATTGCATGTTGTCGAATCCCCATTCGCGGGAATATCCTTCTATTCGTCCGCGGATGCAGGCCGTGTCGGCGCGGAAAAATTCCCGTTCCAGCTCGTCCGTCATGCGGAACGGCTCGCCGCGGGGGATCTCCGGCAGCCGCCCCGCTTCGTGGATGCCCAGGATGCGGAAGTTGCCTTCTTGGAAGCCTTCCACGAAGTCGAAACAGCGGGTGTCCTCCGGCATCGGTTCGAACAACACCTTGAACCGTCCTTCTCCGCTTTCGGGCGTGACGTAATGTTCGCCCAGGGTGATGCCCTCGCCACGTATGGCCTTGTATCGCCGCCGGTTCATGTCCTCCAGAAAGGTTTCCTGGGCAATCTGGATCCACCAGCCCGGTTTGTACCGCTCATGGAAACTCAGGATGGTGGCCGTGTCGGTAAACTCCACGTCCGTGATCCGGATGGTTTCTGTCGTGCTGCCCAGCCAGGCCGGGTTTCTGAAGCCTTCGGATGTCGCGCTTGACGTTCCGGCGACACAAAGGAAGGCGGCCAGTCCACACAGCGTTTTGCTCATTTGTTTTTGAATCGTGTGCATAAAATATAGGTGTAAAATGGTTTGACGATTTTTTTGAATGGTCATGCCGCATTTGTTCAAAGGCACAACCACACGCCGGCCAGCGCGGCGGCGAGCAGGGCGAGGGTCGTCGGGTCTTTCCACGACACGATGAGCGTGGCCCGCTGCATGCGGAGGAAAGCCAGGACGTAGCAGAACAGGAGCAGGGAGAGGGACACTCCAAATTCCCATCCGTTGAACCAGCGCACCGTGGGGTAGTATTGCCCGATTTGTTCCGGATGGAGATACACGTTGCAATAGTAGTAGAGGAAGTAATAGAAGAGAAAGAGCAGCAAGGCGACGCTCAAGGTCTTTTGGAAAGGTTTTTTGTGCCAATAGGTCGCGCCGAGGATGAACAAGGCTTGTGTGCCATAGGCCATGCGCAGGCTTGACCACAAATCCATGCTTTGATGCCTCAGCCAGGGCATCGGGAAGGAAATCGAGATGTCCGGGAACAGCAGATGGATGAACCCGATGCGCGTGAGGTCGGCGAGCACGGCGGCGAGGGCAAACAGCGGGAGGGGCGCAAGGGAGGTGCGCAGCCAGCGCACGGCGAACTTTTCGGCGTTTGAGGCCGGGAGCGTCAGGTCGCCGATGTGGTCGCGCCGATGCTTGGAGGCGAGGAAGAAGGTGCTTCCGATAAAGGCCATGTAGAAGAGCAGGCACAGGAATGCCGAGAAGCCTATCAGGCTCCAACTTTCATCGATTCCCCTTGCGGCTTTGTCCATGAGCAGGTCCGTGTAGAGCCGGTTGCCTAAGGCCACGGGTTGTGTCTTCGTGAAATCGATCCAAATGAACAGCAGCGTCAGGAGGCCGTAGGGGATGATGAAGTCGAAATAAAACTGTGTGCGGTTCTCGGTCCAGTCCTTGCGCAGGTAGCTGGCAAAGCGTGTGGGGTTGAAGATGTTTTTGATCATGGTGCGTTTTTACTTTTGACGTTGTTGGGATTATTGTGCCGTAAGCCGGGCTGCGGAGTCGTCGGCAACCCAGAAGCAGAGGATGATTCCGGCCAGTGCGGCGACGAGCAGGGCGAGGCTTGTGCGGTCTTTCCACGACACGATGAGCGTGCTGCGCCGCATGCGTAGGTAGGCCACGGCATAGCCCAGCACGAGCAGGAAGGAGGTCACACCGATGCCCCAGGACCTGTAGAATGCCTGCCAGTCGAAGTTTTCCAGGTCGGCTTCCTTGGCCACGTCCGACATGTTCCAGACGAACAGGACGTAGTAGAACGCGCCGAGGAGCAGCACTGCGCCAAAAGTAGCTTGGAAGGGAATGTTGCGCCAATAGGTCGTGCCGAGGATGAACAGGGCTTGCACGGCATAGGCTTCCAGAAGGTCGGTGGACAGTTGGGGGTAGTTGAGCCACTCTATGGGATAGGCCAGGTGCAGGTCCGGGAATATGTGGTGGATGAGCCAGATGCGTGTGAAGTCGGCCAACACGGCTGCAAGGGCAAACAGCAGGGATGAAATGAAAGTTGCCCGCAGCCAGCATGCCGCGAATTTCTCTGAAGCGGAGACCGGAAGCGTCAGGTCGGCGATGAGGTCGTGGCGGCGTTTGGATAAGCGGAAGAAATGGCTGCCGGTGTGGGCCAGGAAAAGTGTGAATACGATGCTCGTCGTGGCGGCGAGGGGGGTGCTCAGCCCTTCATGTCCTTCTGCGGAAAGTTTCAGCCAAACTTTGTAGTGATCGTTCTTCACGGCGATGCCTTGCCGGGTGTCGTCCAAGGATTGGGTTACATCTACACTCCGGACGCAGTCGATGCAGAGGAACAGCGTCGTCAAGATGCCATAGGCCAAAAGGAAATGGAATAGGTGCTGGATGCCGTTTTCGCTCCAGCCCTTGCGCAGGTAGCGGGCAAAGCGTGCGGAATTGAAAATGTTCTTGTTCATGGGGGCATGTGGATTAAGGGTGACGTTTTTCTTCTTTCTTTTCAAGGGTGGCATTATATTGCCGGTAGAGCGCGGCCAGTTCTTCGGCCGTGAGCCCGATGGAGCGGGCTTGGCGGAAAAAGTCGGGCAGGTCATCGTTCATGAAACTTTCCCGGCGGAAGGCGCGGATGCGGCCGGTGGCTCCTTGTTCCACGAAGTAGCCTATGCCGCGCTGCATGCGGATGACGGCGCGCGACTGCAGGAAGTCGTAGGAACGCATGGCCGTGTTGGGGTTGACTTCCACCGTGGCGGCATAGTCGCGCACCGAGGGCAGACGGTCGCCTTCGGCGTAGCGTCCCTGCAGGATTTCGTCGCAGATGCGGTCGGCGATTTGCAGATAGATGGAGTTTTTTTCTTTGAAGTTCATGCGCGTAGGGATTGGAGTGGAAGACTATGTGTGAGGTCTGTTCGTATGAGCCTCCGGTAGGTCGCATACCAGCACAGGGCGGTCAGGGCCAGGAAGGCGGAATGCCAGCCGGACAAATAGATGACGGCCATGTCCATGGCTGAGGGATATGCTCGCATGAGGCTGCTGATGCTGTAAACGAGTATGACGGGCAGCATGAGAATGCAGAACTTTCCGAGGAAGCGGAGGGGCTTTGCCTTCAGGGTGGACGTGAGCGCCATAATGGCCTGTCCCAGCAGGGTGAGGGTGAACAGGGTCTGGAAAAACAGTCGCGTGTGCGGGTCGGCCAGGAAGCCGGGGTCGCGGTAGAGTGGGTAGGCCAGGCCGGTGCCGGGGAAAACCGCACGGCAGATGAGGATGCGGGTGAGGTCGGCCGCCCAATAGATGAGCGGGAATGCGACGAGTGAGAAGGGCACGACATAGAGCCACCACCGTGTGAACTTTTCCAGCATGGTCGTGGGGGACAGCAGGAAGCGGAGGGTTTGCCCGCGCGTCAGGGTCTTTGTCCGGAACGTCCTGACGGAGAGGAGCATGAACGCAAAGAATGCGACCGACAGGAATTGTTTGTTGTATCTCCACCCCCGGTCCATCCCCGGCAACAGTCCTTCGCGCTGGTCGAGCACTTCCTTGACGGGAAGCGTTTCAGCGTAGAGGTCGATGTGGATGGCCGTGAGTGCGATGGCTGCGACGACATATGCGCCTGTCAGGAACATCAGGTAAGTGTTCCGGTTTTCTTCCCAGTCCGAGCGGAGCAGGGCGGCGAAACGCCGGCGGTTGAAACGTGTGGTATGCATAGAGGTCTTATTTAGAAGCGTAAGTTAAATCTGCTGCTTTCAATCTCCGGTAGATGAGCCACCATGCCAGGCCGGCGCAGAGGAAGGCCGCCATGTCCCCTGTGGCGAGAAACAGGTCTTTCGGTATGTGCGGTTTCCCCCAGGCTTTGGAACAGAACATGAGGGTCAGCAATATGAACAAACAGAGCAGGATGCCACAGGCACGTCTTGAATTGGTCTTGAAACCAGATATCCAGATGTATAAGGATTGCGCGCCTCCCATGAGGATAAAGAAACTCACCACCTCCCATGCGCCGGGACTTCCTTCCATTCCGAGGCTGGAAAGGAACGGGAAGGCATAGTGCAGGTCGGGATAGAGCAGATTGCAGATGACGACCCGCGTCCAGTCGGCGGCAAGGCCGATGGCCATGCTTCCGAGAACGGACAGGGGAAATGCGTAGATCCATTGTAGTGCGAGAAGTTCGCACCGTGACACCGGGAGGGTGAGCGTCCGGATGAGGCTGTTTTTTTCGGAGGCACTAAAAACACCGCACGTGGAGATGACGCAGAACAGGCTTAGCACGGGCACCAAGGTACTTTTGACCTCTTTCCAACTGCCGTCTATGCCCTGCGCGATCTGGGCGGAGAGGGTTTGCCATTCGGCTTGCCGCCCGGGTTGCCCGGCCTCCTGCATGACGGTGTGGGCGTGGGCGGCATCGGGCAGCATGTTCCAGCATATGTAGGCTGTGGCGAACAGATAGAAAAAGATGAGCATCCTGAGGTAGAAGGCTTGTTGTTCTGCCCAGCTCATGCGGAGCAGGTTGCGGAATCTTTTGACAGAGAAGTCGGAGGTTTTCATGGGCTACTATTTTTCAGGGGTGGGGGTGAAGAGGCGGTGAATGATTTCCGGGCGTGCCAGCGCGCCGTTGAAGAGCAGTTCGAGGTTGATTTCCGAGTCTGTGCCGGCGGGGTTGGCCGCCATGATGTCGTAGCCGTGGGGCGAGGGCGCGGCGAAGTACGCCCCGGCGGCCTCTTGTTCGTTTTCGGTCTGGCCGAAATGGATTTTCTGGCAGATGTCGGCCACCGGGGCATCCATCACGGCGTGTCCGCCGTCGATGATGACGATGTGGTCGAGCAGTTGTTCCACGTC
>CALUNJ010000086.1 GCA_944321975.1 uncultured Paraprevotella sp. | reverse complement strand
ATGCAGCTCGACGCGCTGACCGTGGCCCCCTACATGGGCGAGGACAGCGTGACGCCCTTCCTCGGCTACGAAGGCAAATGGGTCATCCTGCTGGCCCTGACCAGCAACAAAGGCTCGCACGACTTTCAACTGACGGAAGACGCACAAGGCGAACGACTGTTCGAAAAAGTGCTGCATAAAAGCCAGGAATGGGGCAACGACGAGAACATGATGTACGTGGTGGGTGCCACGCAAGGCCGCATGTTCGAGGACATCCGCAAAATCGTCCCCAATCACTTCCTGCTCGTGCCGGGCATCGGCGCACAAGGCGGTTCGTTGGAAGAGGTGTGCCGCTACGGCATGAACCCCACCTGCGGGCTGATTGTGAACAGCAGCCGGGCCATCATCTACGCCGATTCCACGGAGAATTTCGCCGCCGTGGCCGCAGAAAAAGCCAAAGAAGTGCAACAACAAATGGCCATCCAACTGGAAAAGACCTGCTGATTCAACGATCCTGACATTGCAGGAAAACAAGCCATCCCGCCCGGCCGGCCCTCTCCGCCACAGGCTGTGTGCAGGATGGCGTGCCCGTTTATCCCCTCCGCCCAGGATTCCGGGGCAGAAGAAAACGAATCCGGCCAACCAGGAGCCACACGCAAGCCTGCGGTTTCTCCCCTTTCAATCTGACACAGACACCCGCCAAAGAAAACCGGGAATATCCTCTTTGTGCATTTTATCGCCCAAAAATATGGCGTAATCCATTTTTTTTTGCGAAATTTGCAAAATTAGTAATGACAACAACAGAAGACCATGGAATTTACCGCTAAACAAATAGCAGAATTCATACAAGGTTCGGTCGAAGGAAACGAAAATGCCACTGTACACACTTTCGCCAAAATCGAAGAAGGTGTACCGGGTGCCATTTCTTTTCTATCCAATCCCAAGTACACCCATTATCTTTATGACACGCAATCCAGCATCATACTGGTCAACAAAGACTTGAAACTGGAAAAAGCGACACAAGCCACCCTTATCCGGGTGGACAACGCCTACGAGGCTGTGGCCAGATTGCTCACCCTCTACGAAATGAGCAAGCCCAAGAAGAAAGGCATCGACCCGTTGGCCTACATCGCTCCGACCGCACAAATCGGAGAAGACTGCTACGTGGCGCCATTCGCCTATGTGGGCGAAAACGTCAAAATCGGGAAAGGCACCCAGATATACCCGCACACCACGGTCTATGACCACGCGACGATTGGAGAAGACTGTGTGCTCTATTCCAACGTTTCCGTGTATCACGACTGCAAAATTGGCAACCGGGTCATCCTGCACTCCGGATGTGTCATCGGAGCCGACGGCTTCGGCTTTGCCCCTACGCCAAACGGTTATGAGAAAATTCCACAGATAGGCATCGTCACCCTTGAAGACGATGTGGAAATCGGAGCCAACGCCTGCGTGGACCGCTCGACGATGGGCAGCACAGTCGTGCGCAAAGGAGTGAAAATAGACAACCTCGTGCAAATCGCCCACAACGTGGAAGTCGGCGCAAACACGGTGATGTCGGCCCAAGTGGGCGTGGCTGGATCCACCAAAATCGGACAATGGTGCATGTTCGGCGGGCAAGTAGGCATAACGGGGCATGCCGTCATCGGCGACCAAGTGAAATCCGGCGCACAAGCCGGCATCGCGGGAAGCATACGCAAGGGGCACGTCACCGTACAAGGTTCCCCGGCCATTGAAGCCAAAAATTTCGCTCGTTCCAGCGTCGTGTTCAAAAACCTTCCGGAAATGTACACCGATGTGAACCGGATGAAAAAAGAAATCGAAGAACTCAAAGAAATACTCAACAAGAAGAAATAAAGAGCCATGCTGAAACAGAAAACATTGCAAGGAAGTTTCTCCTTGTGTGGCAAGGGGCTGCACACGGGGTTGAACCTGACCGTCACTTTCAACCCAGCTCCGGAGAACCACGGTTACAAGATACAGCGCATCGACTTGGAGGGACGCCCCATCATAGATGCCATCGCAGAAAACGTGGTAGACACCACGCGGGGGACGGTATTGGGACGGGGAGAAGTCCGTTGCAGCACCGTGGAGCATGCTTTGGCCGCTTTATACGCCATGGAGGTAGACAACTGCCTCCTGCAAGTGAATGGACCGGAGCTCCCCATCCTTGACGGCAGTGCCGAAAACTACGTGGAAAACATCAAACGGGTAGGCATCGCCGAGCAGAATGCGGTAAAAGACTATTATATTATCCGCAAGAAACTGGAAGTGAAAGACGAAGAAAGCGGCTCGTGTATCACCATACTCCCCGACGACCAATTCAGCATCACTTCGATGATTTCATTCCAATCGAAAGTGCTCTCCAGCCAATTTGCCACCTTGGACAACATGGCAAACTTCGAAACGGAAATCGCACCAAGCCGCACCTTCGTTTTCGTGCGTGAAATCGAACAACTGCTAGCCGCCGGACTCATCAAAGGCGGCGACTTGGACAACGCCATCGTAATCTACGAAAACGAGATGTCACAGGAAAAGCTGGACCATCTGGCCGACAGCATCGGAGTTCCACACCACGACGCGATAGAAAAAGGATTCCTGAACCACAAGCCACTGGTATGGGAAAACGAACCGGCACGCCACAAACTGCTGGACATCATCGGCGACATGGCTTTGATAGGCAAACCTATCAAAGGACGTATCATTGCCACCCGGCCGGGACATACGATCAACAACAAATTCGCCCGTATGGTGCGCAAAGAAATACGCGCCCATGAAGTGCAGGCACCCGGTTACGATTGCAACGAACCGCCCATCATGGATGTCAACCGCATCCGTGAACTCATGCCCCACCGCTATCCCATGCAACTCGTGGACAAAGTGATCGAGTTGGGTCCCAATACCATTGTGGCCATAAAGAATGTCACGAGCGACGAACCTTTCTTCGTGGGGCATTTTCCACAAGAACCCGTGATGCCGGGAGTGCTGCAAATCGAAGCCATGGCCCAGGCAGGAGGACTATTGGTGCTCAACTCTTTGGAGGAACCAGAACGATGGAGCACCTATTTTCTGCGCATCGACCAAGTGAAATTCCGCCACAAAGTCGTGCCGGGCGACACTTTGATTTTCAAAGTGGAACTGCTGGCACCCGTCCGCCATGGCATATCCTCCATGCGCGGTTATGTCTTCGTGGGAGAAAATATCGTGACGGAAGCCACGTTCACCGCACAAATCGTAAAAAACAAGTAAACATAAACATGAGCAAAATAAGCCCTTTAGCATTTATCGACCCCGAAGCCAAAATCGGGGAAAACTGCGAAATAGGCCCATTCTGTTTCATCGACAAGAATGTGGAAATCGGAGACAACAACGTGTTGATGAACAGTGTCACGATCCTGTATGGCGCACGCATCGGCAATGGTAATATCTTTTTCCCCGGTGCCGTCATCAGCGCCATTCCACAAGACTTGAAATTTAAGGGAGAAGAAACCACCGCCATCATCGGCGACTGCAATAAAATACGGGAAAATGTCACAATCCACCGCGGGACGGCCGCCAAAGGCAAAACCATCGTGGGCAGCAACAACTTGCTGATGGAATGCGTACACGTGGCACATGACGCACAAGTAGGAAATGATTGCATCATCGGAAATGGCACCAAACTGGCCGGCGAAATCATAATCGATGACTTTGCCACCATCAGCGCCAACGTGTTGATGCACCAGTTTTGCCGGGTGGGTGGTTTCACCATGGTGGGAGGCGGAACCCGCTTTAGCCAAGACGTGTTGCCTTACACGATGTGCGCCCGCGAACCAGCCGCCTATTGCGGCCTGAACCTCGTGGGGCTTCGCCGCAGAGGATTCAGCAATGAACAGATTGAAAACATCCACAATGCCTACCGCATCATCCAAGGCGGGATGGCTCTGAACGACGCCTTACAAAAAGTGCGCGAGGAAACTCGGCCTTGCAAGGAAATAGACTATATCATTGATTTCATCGAGAAATCCAAAAGAGGATTCGTCCATTAAATTCCAACAGCCATGACATACCGATTCGTACTCATATCGAACGAAGTCGAAGATTTTGCACGCGAATATAAAATAGACGCGGGTGCCACCTTTTACGACTTCCACCGGATTATCTTGTCCTCTTGCGGCTATGAAGACAACCAGCCAGCCAGTTTCTTCATCTGCAATGAAAAATGGGAGGAAGAACAGGAAGTCATGCTGGCTGACATGGGAACCAGCCGCGCCGATGAAGACGTATACCTGATGAAAGACACCAAGTTGGAAGACCTCTTGGACGAGGAAAAGCAACATCTCGCCTATTTGTTCGATCCCATCGGCAACCGGGTGTTTCTCATCGAGCTCGTGGAAATCACATTCGGCACCCCACAGCCACAACCCATATGCAGCCGGCAACACGGCAACGCCCCACTGCAAACCACATCGTGGGAAGAGTTGGAAAAGGAAAACGCCAAAAACACGGAAGAACTTAATGAAGAATTCAGGGAAAACGACGGATTCGACAACGAAGAATTAGACCCGGAAGGATTTGAAATCAGCGAGGGCACCCCCTACGCCTAACCTATGAGGCCCACACTTGTCGTATTATTGGGACCCACCGGTGTCGGAAAGACCGCACTCAGCCTCTCTTTGGCCGAGTGCCTCCACACTCCTATCATCAATGCGGATTCCCGCCAACTCTTCCGCGACATCCCCATTGGAACAGCTGCCCCCACGCCCGAACAACAACGCCGTGTCAAGCACTATTTCGTGGGCACACTTGCGCTGACAGATTACTACAGTGCCGCACAGTATGAAACCGACGTACTGTCACTACTCAAAGAACTTTATGCCACACATCCCTACGCTTTCATGTCAGGCGGCAGCATGATGTATCTTGATGCCGTGTGCAAAGGCATTGACGACATCCCCACCGTGGATCAGGAAACCCGCCAAATGATGCGGAATAGATATGAGCAAGAAGGGCTGGAAACCCTCTGCCGGGAGCTGAAACTGCTCGACCCGGCTTACTATGACACCGTAGACCGCAAAAACCCGAAAAGGGTCATCCACGCATTAGAAATCTGCTATATGACAGGAAAACCTTACTCGGCCTTCCGCACCCGCCAATGCAAAGAACGCCCCTTTGACCTACTCAAGATAGGGCTTCGGCGGAACCGGGAAGAACTCTACGAACGCATCAACCGGCGCGTGGACGAGATGATTGCCGAAGGTCTCATCGAAGAAGCACGGCGCGTATGGCCCTATCGCAAGGCCAACGCCCTCAACACTGTGGGCTACAAAGAAATGTTCAACTACCTTGATGGTGTTTGGCCCCTCGAAACCGCCATCGAGAAAATCAAACAGAACACCCGCATCTATTCCCGGAAACAAATGACGTGGTTCCGGCGCGACGAAAGCATCCGGTGGTTTCACCCGGATGAAGCAGACCAGATAAAAAAACTCATCGAAACAGAAGTTTTACGGTAAACTTTTCCTAAATTTGTTGCAGACAATCATCATTTGACCGACAAAGTCTCTTCAACATGAATCACATCATCTCAAAAATAAGTGCCTGGATCAAAAAGGCAGGCCGCAGTTTTTCCGCCTTATATCGCGGGGCTTGGTACAAAAAGACCATAGTCTGGCTCTTCACCTTCATTTTCGCTTTCATCCTGCTACTGGTCGCCGTCGACCTCAACTTCTTAGGGCTGTTCGGCAAGTCCCCCGGGTTCAAGGACATCGAAAATCCCGTCAACAGCGAAGCCTCGGAAATTTACAGTGCCGACAGCGTTCTCATCGGACGTTTCTTCAGCGAGAACCGCACCCCCGTGGAGTATAAGGACATCTCCCCCATCATCATCCAAACACTGATCGACACGGAAGACGAGCGCTTCTACCGCCATCATGGCATTGATTTCCAAGGTTTGGTCTCGGCCACGAAAGACATCCTGAGTGGCAATGCACGGGGAGCCAGCACCATCACCCAACAGCTTGCCAAAAACCTGTTCCGCGTACGCACGCAATATTCCACAGGCTTATTGGGCAAGATCCCCGGTGTGAAGATTCTGGTCATGAAAGCCAAGGAATGGATTGTGGCCGTCAAGCTGGAAATGATTTTCACCAAAGAAGAAATACTGGAAATGTATTTCAACACCGTGGATTTCGGCAGCAACTCTTTCGGAATAAAGACCGCATGCCGCACTTACTTCAACACCACACCCGACCAACTGACCTATGAACAGGCCGCCACGCTCGTGGGATTGCTGAAGGCCACGTCAAGCTACAACCCGCGCCTCAATCCGCAAAACAGCACCAAACGCCGCAACGTGGTGCTGACCAACCTCTATGAACACGGCCACCTGATCCTCAACGGAAGGCAGGCCACACCGGCGCAGTTCGACTCCATCAAGGCCATCCCCATGAAGGTAAGCCCGCGGAAAACGGAAAGCAGCTATGACGGCATCGCGCCTTATTTCCGCGAAATTCTCCCTTCCTACATTGACGCGCTGTGCGAAAAAGGGCTTATCTCCGGTGCCGATGCCGAAAACAAGCTCGACCTTTATGCCGACGGGCTGAAAATCTATACCACACTGGACACCCGCCTGCAGAAATACGCCGAAGAAGCCGCACGCCAGCAAATGGAAATCATACAGCAACGCTTTGACCAGCATTGGGGCAACACGCCGCCCTGGCAAGACGAACGCCACCGCGAGATCCCCCACTTCATCGAAGACCTGGCACAAAAGACTTCAGCCTACAAATATTGGGAAACGCGCTTCCCCGGTCAGCCGGACTCCGTCTGGTATCACCTGAACCTCCCACACAAAGTAAAAGTGTTCAGCTATGAAGGCCCGAAAGAGGAGATGATGAGCACCATGGATTCCATACGCCACATGGTGAGCTTCATGCATTGCGGCTTCGTGGCCATGGAGCCAGACACCCGGCAAGTGAAGGCATGGGTGGGCGACGTGGACTTCACGTCCTGGAAATACGACAAGGTGACCGCCATGCGCCAACCCGGATCCACCTTTAAGCTCTTTGTCTATGCCGAAGCCATGAACCAAGGGCTGACCCCGTGCGACACACGGGTGGACGAATGGAAACAATATCCCGACACCATCGACGGCGAACCGACAAAGTGGACTCCCCACAACGCCAACGGCTCTTTCTCCAACGCCGAAATCCCCTTGAAATCCGCTTTCGCCCAAAGCATCAACAGCATCGCCGTCAAATTAGGATATGAAATGGGCATCCACAACGTGGCACAAACCGCCCATGCGATGGGCATCGAATCGCCGTTGCACGAGACCCCGTCGCTGAGCCTGGGATCTTCCGATGTCAATCTGTTGGAACTGGTAAACGGCTATTGCACGGTCATCAACGACGGCATAGCCAACGCCCCCATCCTGATCACCCAAATCCTCGACCGGGACGGCAACATCATCTATACGGCGGAACTCGACGAGAAACAGGCCATCCCCTACCGCTCCGCATTCTACATGCAAAAACTGCTTCGCGCCGGCCTCACGGAAAGGGGGGGCACCACGGCCGCCTTGTGGAGCTACATCCACCCCGTGCTGCGACATGCGGAATTCGGCGGTAAGACTGGCACCTCCAACAACCATTCCGACGCATGGTTCGTCGGGGTGACTCCCAAGTTGGTGGCCGGCGGATGGGTCGGCGGCGAATACCGCAGCATTCATTTCCGCACGGGCGCATTGGGACAAGGCAGCCGCACGGCACTACCCATCTTCGGCCGGTTCATCCAAAGCGTGCTCCTCGACGACCGCTTCTCCAATTATCGGGCCAAATTCCCGAAAGAACCCAAAGAATACATTGACCCTTCCACCTACACGTGCAGCGGAGTCTACATCGAAGAGCCCGACTCTCTCGCGGCGGCATCCGACTCCCTGGGCATCCTCTTGCCCGACAGTGCGGGGGCGCCTGCGGCAGCCACCATCGGCACCCCTCATGCGCCCGACAGCCAAGAAACGGCCATCATCTATTGACCCTCCAGACCAACCCATTGAAAGAAGACATCGTCATAGACGAGCGGAATCCTGAATTCCAGGACGTGCTGAAACTCATCCGGTTTACCCGCAATTCGGTTTTCCTCACCGGGAAAGCCGGGACGGGCAAGTCCACATTGCTGAAGTACATCTGCGCCCACACGCGCAAGAAACACGTCGTCCTCGCCCCCACGGGGATCGCCGCCATCAATGCCGGGGGAGCCACCCTGCACAGTTTCTTCAAGCTCCCTTTCTACCCGCTCCTTCCCGACGACCCGAGGTTCAGTTTCAAGAAACTGCGCGATTTCCTGAAATACAATTCCGCCCATCAAAAACTCATCCGCGAAGTAGAACTCATCATCATCGACGAGATCTCCATGGTCCGGGCCGACATCATCGACTTCATCGACCGCGTCCTGCGCCTCTATGGCCGCAATCTCAGGGAGCCGTTCGGCGGCAAACAACTGCTGCTCGTTGGCGACATTTTCCAATTGGAGCCTGTGGTCAAAAGCAACGAACGGGAAATGCTGAACCGCTACTACCCCACTCCCTACTTTTTCTCGGCCAAAGTGTTCGAAACCATGAAACTCGTGTCCATCGAGCTGACCAAAGTCTACCGGCAGAAAGATGCGGCCTTCATCGCCGTGCTCGACCACATCCGCACGAACCAGGCCGGAAATGCCGACTTGCAACTGCTGAACACCCGCTACGGACGGGACAATGACGGGAAACTGGCCCACGGCCTCAGCATTACGCTCGCCACCCGACGCGACAACGTGGACTTCATCAACCGCGGCGAACTGGCAAAGATCGACAGCCCGGGCACTTTCCTCCACGGAGACATACAAGGGGAATTCCCCGAAAACTCGCTGCCCACCCTCATGGAGCTGGAGCTCAAGCCCGGCGCACAAGTCATTTTCGTGAAAAACGACCCCGACAAACGCTGGGTGAACGGCACCCTCGGCACCGTCTCCGCCATCGACGAGGAAAACGGACTGGTCTATGTGGTCACGGAAGAAGGAAAAGAAATGGAAGTGGAACAGACCATCTGGGAGAACGTGCGCTACACCTACAACTCCGAAGAAAAGAAAATCGAAGAAGAAGTCATCGGCACGTTCCGCCAGTTCCCCCTGCGGCTGGCCTGGGCCATCACCGTCCACAAAAGCCAAGGGCTGACTTTCCGGAAAGTCACCATTGACTTCTCCGGCGGTGTCTTCGCCGGCGGACAAGCCTACGTGGCCCTGAGCCGTTGCACTTCGCTGGAGGGCATCGCCCTGAAAAGGGAGATTTCCCGCTCGGACATTTTCGTCAAGCCCGAAATCGTCCGCTTCTCACAACAGTTCAACGACCCGGAGGCCATTGGCCACGCACTGAAAAAGGCCCAGGCCGACATTGCCTACCAGGCAGCCGTACAGGCTTTCGACAAAGGAGACTTCCAAGAATGTCTCGACCACTTCTTCACGGCCATCCACAGCCGTTACGACATCGAGAAGCCGACCGCAAAACGGCTCATCCGCCGCAAACTGGATCTCATCAACCAGCTCAAGGCAGAAAACCAGGAACTGAAAGCCCGCCTTTCCGCACAACGCGAACAAATGAAAGGCTATGCCAAGGAATACTACGAGCTGGGCAACGCTTCCATTCTCCAGGCACACAACGCACGGGCCGCCGTGGCCAACTACGACAAGGCACTGGCGCTCGACCCCACGTTCATCGATGCCTACATCCGCAAGGGAGTCACGTTGCAGGACCGGGGCGACTACTCCGCGGCCTTGGCCTGTTTCAACCAGGCGGAAAGACTGAGCAAAGCAAATTTCAAGGTACACTACAACCGGGGCAAGAATCATCTGGACTGTGGCCGCACGGAGCAAGCCGTGGCCGACTTCGACAAGGCCGTGTCGCTCAAACCGGAACACGCCAAGGCGCACGAGCTATTCGGCAACGCGCTGGCCCGGGCCGGAAAAGAAGAGGAAGCCGCCATCCAATGGGCCATCGCGGAATCATTACGCGAAAAACGGCAAAGAAACTCCTGACAACCATTTGAGGAGAAAGCCTCCCCGCCCCGTCCCGCCTCGCAACACCTTCCCCCAACCCGCCCGCAAAGGTTAATATAGCATAAAAAACATCCAAGAAGCTAAATAGAAAGACTATTCTTAGTATCTTTGAAATTAATTAACCTATAATAATTTCATCATGAGAAAAAACCTAAAGACGGTATGCAGCCTTCTCCTGCTTTGTGCGGGAATGCTATTGAATGCCCAGCCGGGGCAAGCCAAAAAGAAAACAGCCTACCTTTTCACTTACTTCACCGGCAACGCCCCCGAGAAAGAACAAATCTGCTATGCCATCAGCCACGACGGATACAACTACACCCCGCTCAACGACGGCCGGCCGGTCATTTCCTCGGACACCATCTCGCTGAAAAAAGCCGTGAGAGACCCGCATATCCTGCGCGGAGAAGACGGGTACTTCTACATGGTGGCCACCGACATGCGCTCCAGCGAGGGATGGGCATCCAACCGCGGCATCGTGCTGATGCGCAGCAAGGACTTGGTCAACTGGGCGCACCACACCGTGCATTTCCCCGAGAAGTATGCCGGCACCATGTTTGCCCATGTCACCCGTGTGTGGGCCCCGCAAACCATTTATGACCGGAAGGCAAAAAAATACATGGTCTATTTCTCCATCCTCACCGATGACGGCAGCTGCCCCTACGACAAAGTGTTCTGGGCCTATGCCAATGCCGATTTCAGCGACCTGGAAGGCGAGCCGCAAGTGCTGTTCGACTATAAGAAATCGGCCATCGACACCGACATCGTGCAGGACGAAGAAGGCACATACCACGTATTCTTCAAAAC
>CALUNJ010000085.1 GCA_944321975.1 uncultured Paraprevotella sp. | reverse complement strand
CGTCAAAGAAGCTGTATGTACTCCGGTTCCACTTCCACGGCTGCCGCCAACAGCATGGGCAGTTCCACCAACAGCCGTTTCACCGTGGTGCCGCGCGTGGTGACCAAGTTGCCTTCGTAGCCGTCGAGAGGGCCTCCGATGATGCGTATCTTGCGGTTGCGCATGGCGGGGGTGATTTCTTCGGGGCGATAGTAACGGGCCGCGACGGAACTTTCCACCGCCAGGATGAAACGGTTCATGTCGGCCTCGCGCACCACCATGGGTTGCTTGAATCCTCCCCGCACGTAACGGTATTGCAGCGAAATGACATCTTCCACCAGCGGATCGAGGGCAGAACGGGTGCTGTAAGCAAAAAGCAGATCGCGCATGTAAGGCATGTCTTTCCATTCCCGCCTGCCGCCGCACACCATTTTTTTCTTCACCAAGGGAGTGAAGCACCGGATCCCGCAATCTTTCAGCAATTCGTAGGCCGAAGATTTGGCGTTGGGGCGACTGAGGTCGCGCAAGGCAAACCACTGGCTTATTTCGTCCATTTCTGACCCAAAAGCACTTTTATTAGTCCAGCTTGTTTCTGTGTTCTCTTGAAAAACAAGCTGTTATAAACCTTTCTCCAAAATATTGGGAAAATTCGACCGTCAGTCCGCACGTCATTTCTTTACGTTCAATCCTCCTTCGGTTTTCCCTCAGGCACTTCCGTGCCCCGCATTATCCATCTCTTCATAAGAGATGTACAACGAATCCATAAAATCCATAAATCATTGGTTGTCAAAGGAAAATTCATGTAAGGAATGCCATACTTGTTCCACATTTGTTGCACAAATGCCTTTTGTCAAGCAAGAGGAAAGAAAATATTAGAAAGTTTTTTAGCTGGAGTTTAGTCTTTTATTCGCTTTTTTATGTACCTTTGCATCGTTGTACATCTCTTATGAAGAGATATACCATGTCCTGATTTAAGGGGCTACGAAGTCCTTCCCCATGTGTCTCACCATCTATTTAATTAAGGTATATCTTCCGTGCCGCCCGTGATGGATAAGCTATCCCGCACGGGAAGGATGTGGGGGGGATGCGCATTTTTTAGGGAAAAGGACACAAAAAAATGTGTTTTTTCAAGCAGTTCAACACGCTTCTTGAGAGCCTGAAATTTTTAGCTTGAGAAAAAAGGATGAATCGCTTGAGAAAAAAATGTGAATCGCTTGAGAGAAATTTTCATGCCTCTTGAGAGTTCATATCATTCTGACTTCAAGCGTTTTACAAAATCGTCAAAAAAGGTTTCCGAAATAGCTTCAAGCCGTGGTGTCCCGGAGGGTGAACTGTGTCATAAAATTGATGCCCGCCAAGGCCTCGTCACGAGGTCTCAACGGGCATCGCTGCTGGGAAAGCAGGTATGTCGTTTTCTGTTTGAAGACGGTGCGCGGAGCCGCAGGAAGGCTATTCCGGCACCTCCCCTCTTTCATTCCATAAAAGGCCAGTCCTACAAACCATAAAAGCTCTCATAATTGAACATCGCCAGTTGGCTTTTTTCGTCATTCAAGGTTTTCATCCGGGCAGGAATCTCATGCAGGGGAGTGCCGTCGTCCAACAGTCTCCGCAGCCGTGCAAACAAGATCCCGTTCGTTTGGTCCATGTCCTCCTTGGTCGTGACGATCCCATAGTCCGCCGCCTCGCTCATTTCCGAGATGAACATGCCGGAAAACAGCCCGTGCAGTCCTTCCGCGCGTGCGAAGTCCACCGCATGACACCAAATCCCGACAAGGTTTCCGCCATGCCGCCGCAGGTGGTAGGCTTGCGGATGGCCGACGATGACGCGGTTAAAATCTTCCGTTTCATCATTCTGGCGGAAATACAGACCTTCACCGGATCCGTGTCCCAGCAGCATGATGCGCCCGGCCTTAGGCGTATGATACAGGATATGGTTTAACCTGTTGCTTCCGCAATCCTGTGCGATGCGGATGTGTTCCAACCCTTCATAGAGGACGGTGAGCATATCGGTTGTCTTGTCTTTGGGATGTATGACCAGCATAAATCAAATTGTTCTTTTTAGTCTTACCGCAGATCAATGTCCGCAGGTCTTGTTTCACAATATCTTTCGTATAACACCGTCCGGCCTTCCGTTTCATTCCCGCTGGCAACGTAAGCCAGGTCATCGGCTATGGCGAGTATGACATTCGTGAGTTCGAGCGTTTCTTCCAAGTTTTTCCCTTCGGGGCAGAACAGGTTCTGTTCCTTCATGGCTTCGTAGCCATGAATGGCCCCCATGATATTCCCGGTGACGGAGCCGGTGGAATCACTGTCTCCGTCATGGTTCACGGAAGCGACAAGGGCGTCCCCCGGATGGTCAAGATGGCGTGTGGCACAATACAGCGCAATGTACAGGGCCTCGTCTCCGGTCCAGCCTTGCCCCAACTGCCTGACGGACTCCACATCGTCCGTTGTGGCGGATGCCAGCCTGAATGTCTTGAGAATCATGGTGTTCATCTCGTCCAAGGCTTCAGGGTAAAGGACGTTGTACGAAGTGCCGGTGGCAGGGTCTGTCAGATGATCCAAGAACCACAGCCCTTCGAACCCGTCCTTTTGACCCAATCGGTTGTGATGCGCTCAGAAGCATGCACGATCCGGTGCAACAAGTGTGCCATCACCCCGGCAGGCAGGAACCCAAGCGGGTGCAGGTGGGTGAGCCTTGCGACTTCACAGGCCAGCCGGATGATGCCGGCCTGGCGGACGAACTTTTCCCGGGCGTCAGACTGTCCGGCTCCTCCGAAAGCGAACGCCACGGGAGCCACGCGCATGATGCCCCCGCATCCCTTGCTGTGATTGCACACTTCCATGCCGCACCGCCTCTGCTCGATGGCAGACAGGCAGGTGTTGCCGGGAGCGCGCAGGGAGTACAGTTGCGGGACACTGGCCAGCCAGCAGTCCCTTTCATTCTCCGGAATCATGCGTCCCTGCAGGAGCTGGGTGCCGTACCAGTCCGCATAGGCGCTGCTGACATAATCGGCCAGGGGCGTGTCTTTATGAAAGCGACGGTTGCGGATGATGCCGTTAAGCAGGCCGTTTGCCGTGAACAGGGTCATCTGTGTGTCGTCCGAAAATTCCGCAATGCCGCGGGTCAGTTCGAAACGGGTTATCCCGTTCTTCCCGTATGCCTGCACCATAGAATCATAAGTCATGAATTCCACAGGATAGCCCAACGCGTCGCCAACGGCCCCGCCGATCAGCGCCCCTCTTATCCGGTCGTTCAGGTTCCTTTCTTTCCTCATCTTTCCTTGCGTTTTCCCAATGCCTCCGTATCTTATTCCCGCAAATGCTCCATCTCGTCGAATGCCTCGTCGGCCATTCCGGTATACCGTTGGCGGCGTTCCTCCACCGACATGCCGGGCCTTTCCTCCTCGTACTCCTTCGCCTTGAAATCCGAAAGCTGCTCAAAGAACCTCATGCGCGTGCAGCTGTCCTTCCGCATGCCCCTCCGCGTGCCTTCCTCGCTGTAATCGAAGTTGCGCGAATTGCGGATGGAGAGCGTCATGGCCACCTCCACGGCATCCTGGTTGGCACCCATGTAGGTGAACGTCCAGCCTTCCCCCCGCAAGGTCTCGACCAGTTGCCGGATGGTCTTCCCGTCGTACTCCTTGGAAGCGTTCTCGTAGCCGTCGGTGATAATCGTGACCACCACCACGGCATCCTCCATCTCCTGCACCTGCTTGCGCAGGGGCGTGAAGGTGAACCCCATGGCGTCGTAGAGCGGCGTGGAACAGCACGGCATGTAGTCTTCCATCCTGAGCGGGGAAGCCTCCGCCGCCGGCACCTGGTCCAAAACCGTCTGCAACTGGCAGCCGCAAAACGCCACCAGCGTGACGAAATGTTCCTGCGTGGCGGCAAACTTCTCCTGGGCGCGCTGGATGCCCGACAGCGTCTCGTTGAACCCGTCCACGGCAGCACGGCGAACGGACATCATCGAACCGCTGCGGTCCAGCACCACCACATTGAACACCTTAGTCTTCACTTTTTTCGTTTCCTTCTTTGTCTTTTCCATACTCATTTCATTTTTTCGATTTTATTCCGCCACATTGGCCTCTTTTAAGGCAAAGAGCGCCCCCACGGCACTTTCCTATCAGTATCCCTTCTCTTTTTTTCAAAAAAAACGCCTGAATGCAGTTGGGGCGGAAGGCTCCTCGCCCTACTCCCCTTCCAACTGCTCCCAAAACACCTGCGGCAACCACACATTTTTCAAGGCAGCCGCCTTGCGGAAGAAAGGCGCGACCTGCGACGGCCGCCATCCGCCCAGCCCGCATCCCACCGCAGTCACCAGGAAACGCTTTTCGGGATGGCGGGCGGCATATTGCGTGAAACGCCCCACGGCATCCCCGATATGCCTCAGGCACACCCCCGCGGTAGGGATGGCATAAGACTGTCCCTGCGGCCCCTCACCTTGCCCGAAGACGGCACCAAAATGTGCCAAGGCAAAACCGGCCGCACCTTCCCAATGACGTCCCGAATGGCGGCACCCGAACACGAAAACCTCATCCGGACGGAGCATCGTCACATAGTCGGGGGTGACGCGGCTTTCCCAATCGCCAACGCCATCGGGCCGCCACCACCCCATTTTCTCCAACCACATTCTCACTGCGTTTTTCATCTCACCCTCCTTTTTTTAAGAAATCAGAACCTGTTTTTTTGAATCCCACAAAAAGTTTATTCTCGCTTGACAAGTTCGGAACCGCTTCCGAAGTCCCATTTATAAAGTCCCTCTCCGCTTCTCTTTCGCCAGGCCCATCCGTCGTCCGGCTCCCTCCTCCTGCCTCCCGAAAGAAATCCCGCGTTTCCGTCCCCTTTTGTCATCAGAATGACTTATAGCCGCGACAGGGAATAATGCACAAAACTCCCCTTGCCGCCTTTCCCAAGGCCGCTCCGCCCCGCAATCCGCCCCCTAAGGGCGGGAAAACACAGTCTCCGGAAATCCCGTTTCCCGAAGCCGGCAGGCACGCTTCTCAGAACTCCAGCCTGAAGCCTTTCTGTTTCAACTCCTCGTATTTCGCCGCATTGAACTTAAAGAGATAGGCCTCCTTTTTCGGCGTGGGCATCACCGTCTCGTCCAATTGCACCAACAGTCCCAAACGCTTCATCTTGTTATAAAAATTCCGGCGGTCGAAGTTCACGTCGAGAATGGCCTCATACAAATTCTGCAGTTCCTTGATGGTAAACTTCTCGGGAAGCAGTTCGAAACCGATCGGCTCGAAATGAATCTGCTTGCGCAATTCCTTCAAGGCCGTGCGCAGGATCAGGTCGTGGTCGAAAGCCAGCGAAGGCACCTCGTCCAAGGCATACCAGCGCGCATCGGCCGCGTCGTCGGCACCCTTCACCTCCTGCAATTTCACCAAAGCATAATAGGCTATGGTTATGACCCTTTCGCGGGGATCGCGGTTCGGAGCCGAAAACGTGTGGAACTGCTTGATGTACGCGCCGCGCAAGCCGGTTTCCTCCTGCAGTTCCCGCAACGCGCCTTCCTCCGCACTCTCTTCCATCTTCACGAAGCCTCCCGGAAAAGCCCAGAAGCCCTTGAATGGCTCAATGCCGCGCTGCACCAACAACACCCTCAGCTTCGTGCCGTCGAAGCTGAAAATCACGCAATCCGTCGTGACACTCGGATGAGGATATTTGTAATGATACCTCAACTCTTCATCAGAATGGTTCGTTCCTTCCATTTTCATCTTGTGTTATAATCACGCAACAAAGATAGGGACAAATATTCAAAGTGCCAAACAAATTGCGTAAAAATCACGCAAGAAAAGAAAAATTCCATCCGCCGGGTCCGCCGGCCCTCCACACCCCGCGAACGTCCGCCTCCGGCCACCCCGGCCGGAAGAATCCGGACCACCGGCCGGCGGCTTCCAAAGAATATTCACAAAACCAAACACGTATCTTAAAAAAAAAGTGTACATTTGCAACGTCCTATCCAACGATGGGACAAAGGAAAGCGTTTTTGGCCTACTTTGAAGCAAGGAATGGAATGTTTTCGGGCAAACCACACCCACTTGCGGCGACAGAAAATCCATGCCGCCCCTGCGTGCGAAACACGCCCGCACCTGTTTCCTGCCACTCATGCCGCGCACGGGAGGCCGACAAGTCCTCACGCCTTTCCCGAAACCATGAAAAGAAAACCAAATCAGCAAACCGACAGCAGAATTCGGAGGACTTACAAGCAGACAGAAGTGACTTCCCTCATGAAGGACAACACCTATAAGAAAAAATGGCTATGGACTGCCTTATTGCTTGTCGCCACACTGAAAATGTGGGCCTCCACTCCCGTGACCTCCCTCACGCACCAACACGTGAGGTATGAACTGACCACTTATTTCGACCTCATCGCGCAAACCCAAAAACGATATGCGACCGTGACGGGATGGGCCTCGCCCGACTATCCCGAAACCTTGGTCATCCCCCTGCAAGTCATCGGCACGGACCAGCAGATCTACAACGTGAAAAAAATACAGGCCGGCGCATTCAAGGACTCTCCCAAGCTCAAATACGTGTTCCTGAAGTGCAGGGGCGTGACTTCCCTGCCAGACGACGTGTTCGGCGGAAGCACCCATCTCGAAATGCTGGACGCACAGCATCTTGACGAGGGGTGGAACCTGTGCCGCCACATCAAGACCGACTACCTGATCGTGCGCCCCGGGACTTACCGCATCTATAAGAGCATGCCGGAATGGTACGGAGAGACCGACCTCATCGACCGGAGCCGGAGCCCGCAAAACCAGCCCACGGTCCGGCCGGCCGGCACGGCCAGCCACATCTTCTCCAACATCCCCGCGCGGCAGTGGGAACGAAGCACGGACAGGGGCATGACGTGGGAAGTCATCCCGAACACCAAGACCTACTACACCGATCCTGCGCCCCAAGCCGGAGAATGCCGCTACCGCGTGTTGGACAAAAACAACATGTACCACCCCGTCATCACCATTTTTTATCGCGACAAGGAATAAAACGGAACCTTATTTTTCGTAACTTTGCGCCCGAAATAGAAGAAACAGGATTCCGGAATCCCCCGCAAAACGGAAACTGCGGGTGAAGAGTCCACGGAAGCCGCTCAAAAAGCCGCCACGCAATGAATGCCGTCTACACCATCCTGCTGCTCATCTGCAGCAACATTTTCATGACCCTGGCCTGGTATGGCCACCTGAAACTGCAACAAACCGGAGTCTCTTCCCACTGGCCGCTCATCGGTGTCATTCTCTTTTCCTGGCTTATCGCCTTTGCCGAATATTGCTGCCAGGTGCCGGCCAACCGCCTCGGCTTCGAGGGCAACGGAGGACCGTTCAACCTGATGCAGCTCAAGGTGATCCAGGAGGTCATCTCGCTCATCGTCTTCACGGTCATCGCCACCGTACTGTTTCAGGGACAGGCCCTGCACTGGAACCACCTGGCCGCCTTCATTTGCCTCATCCTGGCCGTCTATTTCGTGTTCCTCTGACCCTGCCCCGCACCCGCCCATGCTGCCTCACGAAACCCAACAGCTCGAACGCCGCATCTGGCGGCACTTCTGCAAGGGACTGACGCAATACCAACTGCTGGACGAAGGCGACCACATCCTGATCGGCCTCTCCGGCGGGAAAGACTCACTGGCCCTCCTGGAACTCATGGCGCGACGGGCACGCATCCTCCGCCCGCGCATCAGTCTGTCGGCCCTGCACGTGCGCATGGCCAACATTGCCTATGAAAGCGACACGGCCTACCTCGAAGATTTCTCCGCCTCCCTCGGCGTGCGCCTCATCGTGCGCGAAACATCCTTCGACCCCTCTACCGACACGCGGAAAAGCCCCTGCTTCCTCTGTTCCTGGAACCGGCGGAAAACCCTCTTCACCGTGGCCCAGGAACTGGGCTGCCACAAGATTGCGCTGGGGCACCACCAGGACGATATCCTGCACACCGCCCTGCTCAACCTGGCCTTCCAGGGTCAGTTTTCCACCATGCCCGCCCGCCTTCAGATGCGCAAGTTTCCCATGACGATTATCCGCCCGTTGTGCCTGGTGCAGGAAAACGACCTGAAAGAGTGGGCCGCCTGGCGCGGTTACCGGAAGCAAAACAAAAACTGCCCCTACGAAACCGATTCGCACCGCGCGGACATGAAACAGATTTTCCAGCTGTTCGAAAAACTCAACCCTGAGACCCGATACTCCTTCTGGAACGCCTTGGAACGGGAGGGCAAACTCGTGGAATGAAGCCGCCCCGCCACGAACCGGGAGAAAAAAACAAAGCCGCAGAGCCACCTCATGAGCTCCACGGCTTCGGCACGATGAAATCCGCGCACTTGCGGAAACATATCCGTCAACGCTGTTCCACCATGCGGATCGTGCCGTCGGGATTATAGTACAGACGGTCCACGCAGATGGAACGCAGCCAAGGCTCGCCCCCGGAAAGCGCGCTGTTGTGGTAGAACGCGAACCACTCGCCCTTGTACTTCACGATGGAACCATGATTGGTGACCCCCGTTTCCGGTTTCGTAGGCTCCATGTAAATGCCCATGTGCTTCCAAGGGCCAAGCGGATGGTCGCTCATGGCATAACGCATGCGGTTGTAGCCCGGCACACCTTCTTGTCCCGGTTCATGATTGTCGGAATAGGAAAGATAGTACTTCCCGTTGTACTTGTGCACCCAAGTCCCTTCGTGGAAGTCCACCAGCCCCTCCATGGTCTGCATCTTGCCGTCCAGTTCCATCATGTTGTCCTTCAGCCGGCCACCCTTGCAGGTGCCGCCCCCGCCATTGTAGATATAGGCCTGGCCGTCGTCGTCCACAAAAACACAGGGGTCGATCAGCGGATCCATCCCCTCGATGTAGCCCTGCACGGTGAAATTGGCCGCCGGCTCCTTGCTCGTGGCCACGCCGATTTTCCAGCTCCAATGCCAGTCCGTCTCGCTCGGATGGGGAAAGTAGAAATAATAAGTGCCGTCCTTATAGGCACAATCGGGAGCCCACATGAAACCGCCCTCCTTGCGCCCCCAGGGCACCTGGGAAGCACGCAGGATCTCGCCGTGGTCCGTCCAATGCACCATGTCGTCGGTCGAGAACACATGGTACTGATCCATCAGGTCGCAGCCGCGCGGCGGCGCGATGTCATGGGAAGCATACACGTACAGCCGCCCATCCGCCCACACGCGGGCCGAGGGGTCGGCGGTGTACATGTGACGGATGAACGGATTCGGAGCCAGGCTGTCGATGGTCTCCTTCCCGGCCGAACGGGCCTCCCGCGAGGAAGACTGCCGACCGGACATGCACCCGGTCAGCAACAAAGCACACAGGGCATACACACTTTTTCTTTTCATGCAATGTAAGTTTATAGAATTAAAAAAACAGGCTCCGTTCACTTCCGGCGCTCCACCATGCGGATGGTGCCGTCCGGATTGTAATACAGGCGGTCCACACAAATGGAACGCAAGGCCGGATCGCCCGAGACGGCAATCGAATGGTAAAATGCAAACCATTGTCCCTTATATTCCACAATGGAGCCATGATTGGTGAAGCAGTCCGACCCGCCCATGTAAATGCCCATGGACTTCCAGGGACCGAGCGGATGGTCGCTTATGGCGTAACGCATGCGGTTGTAGCCCTCCTCTCCATCCTGCCCGGGCTGATGATTGTCGGAATAGGAAAGATAGTACTTCCCGTCATACTTGTGTACCCAAGTGGCCTCATGATAGTCTTCCAGCCCTTCCATGGTCTGCATCTCGCCGTCCAGTTCCATCATGTTGTCCTTCAGGCGGCCGCCCTTGCAGGTGCCGCCCCCGCCCTGATAAATGTAAGCCTGCCCGTCGTCGTCCACAAACACGCAAGGGTCGATCAGCGAAGACAATCCCTTGATGTAGCCCTGCACGGTGAAGTGGGCCGCCGGCTCCTTGCTCGTGGCCACGCCGATCTTCCAACTGTCGTTCGTGTAAGTCTCGCTCGGATGGGGGAAGTAGAAATAATAGGTGCCATCCTTATAGGCGCAATCGGGAGCCCACATGAAACCGCCCTCCTTGCGTCCCCAAGGCACTTGGGAGGCACGCAGGATTTCGCCGTGATCCGTCCAATGCACCATGTCGTCGGTAGAGAACACATGGTACTGGTCCATCAGGTCACAGCCACGCGGCGGCTCAATGTCATGGGAAGCATACACGTACAGCCGGCCGTCCGCCCACACGCGGGCTGAGGGATCGGCAGTATACATGTGACGGATGAACGGATTCGGAGCCAGGCTGTCGATGCCACTCCGGTTTCCGGACGACTGGCGGGAAGAAGCACATCCGGCCAGCATCAATGCGCACAGCGCATAAACACATTTTCTCATAAATGCAACAAACTATTTTTTCGGTTATTTCAAAAAAAACATCTTCTTATAAAGCCCTTTATAAGACGCGAAGCAGCCCTCCGCTTGTTTTTTCCACGACAAATTTATCAAAACCGATCCATTCCGGCAAGAAAATCTACCACTTTTATACAAACGTCGCTACAAAAAACCGTTCCCCGCACGGATGAATCCGCGAACGGGAACGGCACGGGAAAATGCAAAACAGGCTTTTCCCCCTACGATTCGGGAGCCAGCACCTCCACGGGCTTCTCGCGCATGCAACGGCGCACCTGCACATAGACAATGAGCGACACCACGGCACACATCGCCACGAGGATGGCCGCCATGAAGCCTGCGCCCGGTGCTTCGCCGTAATGGAAATACTCCATCCACCGCCGCATGAGCAACGAGGCGGGGAAGTAGGCCAGCACGGCCCCCACGGCGGCAAACAGCAGATAGCCGCGAAGGTCGGGGACAAAGATGTCGCGGAACCCCGCCCCCATCACCCGCCGGATGGCCATGCTCCGGCGGCGCAGGCGCAAGGAGTAGAGCAGCATGGAGAACACGCCCGAAAGGGTCACCACCACGCTGAACACCGTCAGGGCCGTGAGCAGGTTGGCGAAATAA
>CALUNJ010000084.1 GCA_944321975.1 uncultured Paraprevotella sp. | reverse complement strand
TTCGAACCCCCGATACGCTTTTGACGTATACACGCTTTCCAGGCGTGCCTCTTCAGCCACTCGAGCATCTCTCCTTTTTATATAAAAGAACACCCACAAAACATGTCAAGAATCACATGCTCGCGTTTTCAGGTACAAAAATATTCTTTTTTTTTTGTACTACCACCATAGAATGCTAAAAAAGTTCACTTTCATAGGAAAAAAAAAGAAATTTAACTTATAAAGCCTGCCATTCGCCCGCCAACGGGAATGTTTTCAGGGCATTTTCGCAAGTCTGTTCCGCCACGGCCTCGCCGGGCTTTCCGTAAGCCTCGGCCAGTTTTTCGACCACATAAATCAGATAGGCGCTCTCATTCCGTTTCCCGCGGAAAGGGACGGGAGCCAAATAAGGCGCATCGGTCTCCACCACCAGCCGTGTGAGCGGCACCTGCCGCAACACGTCGGGCAGCGAGGATTTCTTGAAGGTCAGGACACCGTTGACCCCCAACATGAAGCCTTCGAACGCCAACAACTCGCGCGCCTCTTCCGCCGTGCCGCCAAAGCAATGGAACACGCCCGTAATCCCTTTCGCCTTATAGGGCGAAAGCAAATCCACGAGTTCGCGTTGTGCCGCACGGGAATGGATCATCAGCGGCAAGCCGCGTTCCACGGCCAGTTCCACCTGCCTCACGAAGGCTTCCTTTTGCTCCCGGGCATAGGTGCGGTCCCAATAAAAGTCCAGCCCCACCTCGCCGACGCCAATGAAGTTCCCCTTCCCCAGCCCGGCCTCCATCCGGTCCAGCGTCTCCGCGTAGTCGTCCCGGACTTCCGTGGGATGCAGCCCCCACATGGGATAAAAAAAACCTTCCGCACCGGCGCACATCCGCAACAGGGCCGGCAGTGTGGATTCGTCAATATTGGGCAGGAATATTTTCTCCACGCCGCATTCTTTCGCCCGGGCCGCCACGCCGGCCCGGGCTTCCGCGAAACACGTGTCGTACAAATGGGCGTGCGTATCGATGATTCTCATCCCCGTTCTCTCCTCACGACTTACGCCCCAAAAGGCTCAAGGCCATTTCCCACAACGGTACCTTCCGTTCGTCCGGCAAGTCCAGACGTTCCCACACCTTCCGTGCCTCGTCGAAATAATGACGGATCTTGCGGTCGCACAGCCCGCGAATGCCTATCTTATTATATAGGGCCGTGACCGCAGCGATTTTCTCTTCCGGCACATACGAACCTTCCGGCTTCCCGGTCCATTCCAACAACGCCTTGCGGTCTTCCCCTCCAGCCAGGCGGAACGCATTGATCAGCATATACGTCTTCTTGTTGCACAAGATGTCGCCGCCCACGTTCTTTCCGAACACTTCCGGGTCGCCGTACACATCCAGGTAATCGTCCTGCAACTGGAAGGCCAGCCCCAGGTTTTCGCCGAACTCATAAAGCAGGCCGGCATCCTGCGCGGGCGCACCGGCCAGCGTGGCGCCGATTTTCAGCGCGCAGGCCAGCAAGACGGAGGTCTTCAGGCGGATCATCTCGATGTACTCCTCTTCCGTCACGTCCTCGCGCGATTCAAAATCAATGTCATACTGTTGCCCCTCGCCGATTTCGAGGGCAGTCTCCGTGAACAGGCGCATCACCTCGCCCAATTTTCCCTCCGGGCACCCCTGTTCCATGTAGCGGTAGGCCATCACCAACATGGAATCGCCGCTGAGGACCGCCGCGTTGTCGTTCCATTTCTTATGCACCGTGGGCATCCCGCGGCGCATGTCGGCCCGGTCCATCAAGTCGTCGTGAAGCAACGTGTAATTATGGTAGACCTCTATGCCCAAGGCTTGGGAAAAGATGCTTTCCACGTCTTCACGATACAGGTTATATCCCATCAGCATCAGCACAGGCCTGATGCGTTTTCCGCCGATCGAAAGCACATAGCGTATCGGGGCATACAGTTCCGCTGGCTTGCGGTCGAAGGGCATCCGGGCGATCTCGCCGTTCACCTTCTCCAAAAGTTCTTTCCAGTTATACATAGGGCATACTTTTCAAAAAAAGAAGAGGCTGCCTCGTGAGCAGCCTCCCTAAAACTTATTATTGCAATCTGAACATCACCGGCAAAGAGAACTTCACACGCACTGGTTTTCCTCTTTGCTTGCCGGGACTCCATTTCGGCATCATCTTCAACACGCGCTCCGCTTCCTTGGACAAGTAGGGATCCGGGCTGCGCAGGATCTTAATGTCCACGATGGAACCGTCGCGGTTCACCACGAACTGGCAATACACACGACCCTGGATGCCTTGCTCCACGCAAATGGGCGGATACTTGATATTTTCGGCCAACCACCTCATGCAGGCTTCCTCGCCACCGGGGAAACGCGGATTTTCCTCTACGATATCATAAATCTGGTTCTCATCCACTTCTTCCACCACTGGGCCGATGGGGCCGGACGTCACGGGAGTGCCCGTACCGGTTCCCGGCACCGTCACGATGGCCTGGTTGACTTCCTCCGAGGTCTGGATCTCCTCTTCGGCCAACTCGGTCTCATTGTCCACCACGTTCAGGATTTCCGCCACTTTCGGGGCAGCCGCAGGAGGCGGGGCCACCACTTCCTGTTGCCGCGTCACGGGAATCATGTCTTCTTCCACGGAAGCGACAAAGACCGGCGAAGTGTCTTCCACAATCTTTCTTTCGCGCTGCGTCCATTCGAAAGCCACGAACATGGCGGCAAACACCAACACAAAGCCTATCAGCAGGCTGGTGCTCCGCTGGCCCTCGAGGTCCGCACTAAGTGATTTTTTAACTTCCATACTATAATTAGATTTTTATGTATTCTTCATTACGGGACAAAAGTAGCACATTTTTTTTATATCTCATACGCTTTACCGCATTTTTTTTTCGTTTCCACTATTTTTTGCTTTCCGCACCCTAAAACGGATTTTTCCGCGTTATCAGAAATATGTGGCATCGTGCGCAGGAATTGCCATGCGCATGCCACCGATGTCCCGAAAAATGAGTAACTTTGACGACAAAATCCGCAAATGATGAAAAAACTCCCCTCGGCCCTGTGCCTCCTGCTGGCCGCCACGGCGCAAGCCCAGGAAAGCAACTCGGTGTTCAACTTCCTGGAGTTGCCCGTTTCTGCCCGCTCCACGGCGTTGGGCGGCAGCAACATCTCGCTCATCGCCGATGACGCCTCGCTGGTGTTCGCCAACCCCGCACTGCTCAGTTCGGTCAGCGACAAAACGCTGAGCCTCAACTTCATGACCTACCTCCAAGGGTGCAATGTGGGCAGCGCGGCCTTCACCAAGCTGGCCGGAGAGCGCGGCACATGGGGCGTGACCGCACAATATGCGAACTATGGCAAGATGGATGAGACCACGGCCGACCGCACGGTCGTCGGCTCCTTCACGGCCATGGACCTGGCCCTGAGCGGCATGTACGCCTACAACCTGAGCGACCATTGGGCGGGAGGAGCCGCCGGGAAGTTCATCTACTCGCGCTATGCCGACTACACGTCCGTGGCCTTGGCCGTGGACTTGGGACTGAACTACTACGACGGAGAGACCGACTTCTCCTTCTCCGTCGTGGCGCGGAACCTGGGCGGACAAGTGAAAGCCTTCGGCGACCACCACGAAAAACTGCCCTTCTCCCTCCAGGCCGGGTTCACCAAACGACTCGCGCACGCCCCCTTCCGCCTGTCGGTCACCGCCGTAGACCTGACCCGATGGGACAAAAAACACTACTTCGTTTCCGGCGAGGAACTGTCCACGGGCAAACTGCTCATGAACCACCTGGCCGTCGGCGTGGACTTCCTGCCCACAGACTACCTCTACCTGTCGCTCGGCTACAATTTCAGGAAAGGCAACGAAATGAAAGCCGCCGGCTCTTCGCATGCCGCCGGGCTTTGCGCGGGAGGCGGCTTCACCCTGAAACGCTTCGGTTTCGGGCTTGCCTATGCACAATACCACTTGTCGGCCCCCTCGCTCGTGTTCAGTGCCGCCTACCGCATGTAAGCCCCCCAATTGCCCCTATACATTATTATATATAAATCCCAAACTCCCATGAAGAAAATCATCATCGCCATCGACGGTTTCTCCTCTTGCGGGAAAAGCACCATGGCCAAAGACCTGGCCCGCGAAATCGGCTACATCTATATCGACAGTGGCGCCATGTATCGCGCCGTCACCCTCCACTGCCTCGAACAAGGGCTTTTCGAGGGCGACGCCCTCGACACGGAACGCCTGAGGGCCGACCTTCCGGGGCTGGACATCTCTTTCAGGCTCAATCCCGAAACCGGGCGGCCGCAAACCTGCCTGAACGGGCGCCTCGTGGAAAACGACATCCGAACGATGACCGTGTCTTCCAAAGTCAGCCCCGTGGCCGCGCTCGACTTCGTGCGCGAAGCCATGGTGAGGCTCCAGCAACAAATGGGGCGCCAAAAAGGCATTGTCATGGACGGGCGCGACATCGGCACCACCGTATTCCCGCAAGCCGAACTGAAAATCTTTGTCACCGCCTCGCCCGAAATCCGCGCACGCCGCCGTTTTGACGAACTGCAGGCCAAGGGCGAACCGGGAAGCTACGAGGAAATCCTGCACAACGTGGAGGAACGCGACCGCATCGACATGACCCGCGCCGTAAGCCCCCTGCGCAAAGCGGCCGACGCCATAGAGCTGGACAACAGCCACATGACGATTCCTGAACAAAAACAATGGTTGCTGGAACAATTCCGAAGAGTGGCCGCGCAGGAATAGCCCACAAAGGGGATGCGCACACACTACATTGTTTTTCAACCCATTGGACGCTTAAGGAAAAGGAACTTGAAAGCCCCGTTCTTTTCTCAAGGGAAAGATTCATTTCCCGCTTGAGAAAAAAATGCAAACCGCTTGAGAAAAATTCCCCGCCTTCCTGCCAACGGCCGGAAGCATACGGGAACGGGAATGGCGGGAAGAAAGGAAAATTTTACAGATGAAAATAGAAATCGACCAAGGATCGGGCTTCTGCTTCGGCGTGACCCGCGCCATCAACAAAGCCGAGGAAGAACTGGAGCAAGGCACCACCCTGTATTGCCTGGGCGACATCGTACATAACGGCAAGGAATGCGACCGGCTGAAACGGCTCGGCCTGCTCACCATTGACCACGACGCCTTCGCCCGGCTCCACCACGCCAAAGTGCTGCTCCGCGCCCACGGCGAACCGCCGGCCACCTACAAACAGGCCCGCGAGAACGGCATCGACATCATCGACGCCACCTGCCCCGTGGTGCTCCACCTGCAGGAACGCATCAAAAAGGAATTCCAGAACGGGGGCACCCCCGGACGCCAAATCGTCATCTTCGGGAAAAACGGGCACGCGGAAGTGCTCGGCCTCGTGGGCCAGACCGAAGGAACAGCCATCGTCATCGAGTCGCCGGAGGAAGTGGCCAAACTGGACTTCGGCAAAGACATCTGCCTGTACTCGCAGACCACCAAGCCGCTGGATGATTTCCGCAGAATCGTGGAATACATCCAGGCCCACATCTCCCCCTCGGCCACGTTCCGCTACTATGACACCATCTGCCGCCAAGTGGCCAACCGCATGCCCCACATCCGCGACTTCGCCGCACGCCACGACGTGGTGCTCTTCGTGTGCGGGAAGAAAAGTTCCAACGGAAGGGTGCTCTACAACGAATGCCGGGACGTGAATCCCCGTTCCTACATGGTGGACGCTGCCGACGAGATCGACCCGGCCTGGCTGGACGGCTGCGGGTCGGTGGGCATTTGCGGGGCCACGTCCACGCCCAAATGGCTGATGGAAGAATGCGCGGCGGCCATCCACGGCTTGAGGGAACGGCATGACACCCCCTCCCGCCCCAGCGAAAAGGAATGAAAAAAACACAAGCCCGGTTGCGGGCTATCCGCAGGACACCGTGCCCGGCGGCGCAAAGAAGGAAAAGGAAATGAAGGTCACGGGGAATGGAACGGCTTCCAAGTTTCAAGAAAAAGTCTATTATTCTCCGGACTTTTCCCCGCGCACGGCGGCAAAATAAGCATCCAGCAACTGTTTGGCCGCCACGAAAGAAGTCTGGCGGCCGGAAAGCACCATGCCTTCAGCCCCAGCCAGCCGGGACACAATCTCCGGATTCTGGAAAAAGCTGTTGCGCAGCTGCTCGTTGATCGTTTCATACATCCAATATTTGGCCTGCTCGTTGCGCCGGTGCCCGAAATACCCGTTCCCCTTCACAAAGGAGACGTATTCCTCCACCATGTCCCAGATTTCCTTCACCCCCAGGTTGTAGAACCCGGAATAGGTCAACACCTTCGGCAACCAGCCGCTCTCCGGGGCCGGAAAAAGATGAAGGGCATTGCGGAACTGCGTGGCCGCCAGCTGGCACTTGTCCACATTGTTCCCGTCACACTTGTTAATGACAATGCCGTCGGCCATCTCCATGATGCCGCGCTTGATGCCTTGCAGCTCGTCGCCCGTGCCGGCCAACTGGATGAGCAGGAAAAAGTCCACCATGGAATGACAGGCCGTCTCGCTCTGCCCCACGCCCACCGTTTCCACGAAAATTTTGTCGAACCCTGCCGCCTCGCAGAGGATGATGGTCTCCCTCGTCTTGCGGGCCACGCCGCCCAGGGAACCGGCCGACGGGCTGGGTCGTATGAACGAATCCGGATGCACGGAAAGTTTCTCCATGCGCGTCTTGTCGCCCAAGATGCTGCCCTTGCTGCGCTCGCTGCTGGGGTCAATGGCCAACACGGCCAATTTCCCGCCGTAACGCTCCAGCACGTGGATGCCGAACACGTCGATGCTCGTGCTCTTTCCCGCACCGGGCACGCCACTGATGCCCACCCGCACGGAATTCCCCGAATAAGGCAGGCACTTCTCTATGACCTCCTGGGCTATGGCCTGATGGGCCGGACGGGTGCTCTCCACCAGCGTCACGGCCTGCCCCAACACGGTGACATCGCCCTTCAGGATGCCTTCCACATAATCGCCCGCCGACAGCTCACGGTGGCGGTAGCGGCCGCGCTTCAGGTAAGGATTCACGATAGAAGGCTGGGCAACCCCGCTGTTCACGGTCAGTCCTTTGTAGGCTTCACTGTTTTCTACATGTTCCATAACGACTTCAACTTTTACAGACCCACGTTCAGGGTGACAATTTCCTTGGAACGGGCCGGATCGTTCGTGATCAGCAGCACCCTCGAACGGCTCTTTGCCGTCTTCAGGTATTTGGCCGACACCGTGATTTTCAATTTCTCCGTCTCTCCCGGCCCGATGTTCCGGTCGCTCAGCTCTACGGACAAAGCCTTGTTGAACACCTGCAAGGCACGGATCTCCAGGTTGCGCCTGCCCGTGTTCTGAATGGTGAGCGTCACCGATTTCTTCCGTTTGCGCCCCATCTCGCCCAAATTCACGCTGTCGGCCGAAAGCACCATCCGGGGCGCCATTTCACGCTCCTGCACGGACAATGAGGAAAAGTCGGGCAACAGGACGGACGACACCACGATCTCATTCTCGTCCGACACTTTGTCGCCCAGCTCCCGGGCCAGATAAATCGAGGATTGCGTCAATCCCATCTGGCGCAGCTTTTCACTGTCCAACGTCAGCAGGATTTTTCCCATCCGGCCTCCGGCCAGCACTTCCGGATAATATTCTGCCGAAAGGTAAGGCGGCAGGTGCATCAGATAAGGCTTGTAGCTTTTGCGCCCCGTGTTGACAATCTGCAACTCAGCCATAGGACGGTCGCCCTTGTTCACATTGTCGAACTCGATATTGTTCACATTCAGCCGCACGTTTCCCAAATCGACCGGAAACGAACCCGAATAATCTGAAAGTTTGGCCACCACACGCCCTTGGATGTGCAAATAGACCGGCTCCTCCAAAGCGTTGGTGTATACTTCGAAATCCTTTTGGAAAACCCCGAGCATCTTGGCGTCATAGACCGCCGTGATGGTGCCTTCCGCGCCCGGGGCGATCCACTCTCGCGTCCAATCCACCGCCGTGCAGCCACAGGACGGAATCACCTCCTTGATGCTCAACGGTTCATCGCCGGCATTGCGCAAGGTGAAGCTCACCTTGGACGGCAACTGGTAGAGAATCTCACCCATATTGGCCACATCGCGGTCCACCGCCAATTTGGGCTGAGCCCAAACCGCACCCGACCACACAGCGACCAAAACATATAGAATTGTTCTTTTCAACGACATGCGCATATCTTCATTTCAGCCCTCAAAGATAGCAAAAAACCACCCATAGGGCAAGGAAGGCCGTGTTTTTTTCATCGCCCGGCAGGAACAAATGTGCGCAAGGCAGCCTCCATGCGCCGCACCAAGTCGCGTTTTTCCGTGCGCGGGGAATAAACGAAGCCCTCCACCGCCAACATCCGTCCCTGCGCGGAATCGGGATAGGCCAAAGACACGAAGGGGCCTCCGATGCCTCCCCGGTGCATTTCCCACAGCCCGCGCATCTCATAGGCCACACGTCCGTCGGACAACCGCACTGTGCGTGTCTCCACCAAGGTGTCGTTCCCCTCCACCGCCGTCGTCATCCATTGCTCCGGGGCGGATCCCGGAATGTTGCGTTTCATGGCCGAGTCCCGCAAAGCCACCCAGCGTCCGTCAAGCAACGCCTTGCCGTCCGTCAGAGGAACTGCATAACACACGAAATTCAAGTCTTTCTCCAGACGGTCCGTCGACGCCCAAAGAAAATCCTCGGCCTTCTTGACCTTGCCCAAGTCCGACGGAACCTTCACGGTATAGCCGAAAATATCCCGTGAGGCCTCGTCCACGAGCTTGCTGTATTTCCGCTTCAGCATGGAAGCCTCCCGGCGCAGCTCCCCTTCCAGGAAAAGGCCGACAATCGTCTCCCGGTTGGCCGTCACGAAACGGCCCAACGCGGCTGCATCCGGTGTCTTAATGCCCACACACACCTGCGGCGCGGCCTTCACGTCGTAGGCCACCCCCATCTCCGTCGTTTTCAGGCCGGGATCCCTTCTCACTTCCAAAATATTACGCATCATGGAAAAGCGGGGAGAAAAGTTTTCAGGAAACAAACGCATCATCCGAAACATCGGTTCGTTTTGTGGCAATCCGGGCACACTTCCTTTCAGCACGCTCTCCAACGAGTCGCGCGCCGCCGTGTTCCATAACGACTCGTCCACGACCAACAACAATTCTCCCGGCAGGCCTTGGGAATTGCCCAACCGCACCGCCGTTTTCCGCTCACTGCAACCAACAAGAAGCAGCACCACGCCACACACACGCCAAAACGTGCGCCAAAATCTCTTCGTCCTATCCCTTTTCATTCTAACTAATCTATTTTTCCTTCATGACAACGATCCAATCCCGCAAATGGCACAATTTGCGCCCATAGCCTCCTTGGGAATCACTGATCAAAAGCCAGGTGCGCCGTCCGTCGGCCAGAGGCATGCCTTCACAAAGTCCTTCATAATTGGCCCACTTCGGGCGAAACAGACACATGCGGGTGGAAAACGCCACGACCGGACGTTTCGCCAACGTGTCGGATGCCGCCTCGGCACGAGGCTCCACCTCGTAAATCTTCAGATAGACCCGCGACTGCAACCGCCGCTTCGGCACGTCGATTTCACGCTCCATCACCCACAGCCGCCCGCCACCCACCGGACAGACGGCCACCACACCAAACGCATACAGCCGCCCGCGCGCTTCGACCTGCGGCACGTCCAAACCATAGACATACGCTGCCCGGGGACGACCGTCGCGCCCGAAACTCTGCAAATGCAATCCGGCACGACGAGTCGCGCCGGGAGCCGCCACCTGGCCGTCGGCCTTCAGCACATTCTCCGGCATGGTCCAAAACAGTCCCGCCGCCAAGTCATACCCCAAAGCCTCGAAACCATAATTGGGATAAATGGCTTCCCGTCCTATAAACGGCGGTACATCCAGTTCCCGTCCGGCCCTCAACCCGTCCAAACGATAAGCCACAATCCGCTGGTCGGCCTCCCCGCTGATCCACACCAAAGAGTCATCCGGCGTGAAAGCCACCCCTTCCGCATCCCGTCCATCTTGCAGGAAAGCATCCACTCCGCGAAAGCCTTCGTTCCGCACGTCCGTGACCTGTCCGGTCAACGAATCTTGCACAATGTGGAACACATAAAAGCCCTCGCGCACCTCCTTGTCGCTCACCACGGCATAACGGCCATTCCCTATCGGCGTGATGCCACTATAATGACCTGAAGGCACATCCCAACGAGCCAAATCGCGGGGCGGAAGAAGCTCCACCTCCTGTGCCCCTGTCCCTACGACCGAAAGAGCCCACAAGACCGGCATGGCCAGACATCGTTTTCCCCAGCGTTTCGCAGGCCTTCCTGCTGTTTTGGATATGATTTTATCCTTCTCCATTTCCTAAGCCTTTATTTAATCCTCATCCGTCAAGGCCGCACGTCCAGCGTCATGCCCGCGCCATACGCGCTGAACTCCGGCGCATAGACCCCGTTCAGCTTCGCCGCGCCCACGGTATAACGCCCCGGACGCTCCACGTAGCACTCCATCTCCAACACATACGTCCCCTTGGGCAGACGTTCAAAGAAGTACTCCGTCGAAGCGTCCTTCACTTCCCGGTAATAGCCCAGGCCGTTGCGGTATGCATAGCCCGAAAGGGCTTCCACCGGCTCCAGGCAGGCCGCACGCCCCGCTTTCAGGCGCACATATTCATAGTCGCGGTCGGAGGTGAGGACGTAGCGGAGCGTCAGGCGGTCGCCCACCCGGGGCGACCGATTGTCCGTCTCCACACGGACACGAAGCCCCGAAGCCGCGCTCCCCACCTCGGACAGCGGCAGGCGGAACTGCGCGTAGGCCGCGCCCCAGGCTGAAGGCACCTCCTCCGATTTCGTCACCCGGAGGATGCCCGCGCCGCCGTCCAGTTCGCGCCCCTCCACCGTGGCCGACACCGTGCCCAAGCCCGACAGGCCGTCGCGGGAAGTCTGCAGCACGGCCCATGCCTCGCCCTT
>CALUNJ010000083.1 GCA_944321975.1 uncultured Paraprevotella sp. | reverse complement strand
AGCACGAGGGGCAAGGGAGCTTCCACCGTCTCCACGCCGCCGTCGATGTGACGCTTCACGGTCATTTTCCCGTCGGCACACGCCAAGATTTCCTCCACGTAGGTCACTTGCGGCAACCCCAGTTTCTGTGCCACCTGCGGTCCCACCTGGGCCGTGTCGCCGTCAATGGCCTGGCGGCCTCCGAGAATCACGTCGGGCACCCCAATCTTGCGGATGGCCGTAGCGAGCGCATAGCTGGTGGCCAGCGTGTCGGCCCCGGCAAAAGCGCGGTCGGTCAACAGATAACCGCCATCGGCACCGCGATACAAGCTCTCGCGGATCACTTCGGCGGCGCGCGGCGGCCCCATCGTGATCACCGTCACCGTGGAACCTGGATTCTCGTCTTTCAGTCTCAGTGCCTGTTCCAATGCGTTCAAATCTTCCGGATTGAAGATGGCAGGCAATGCGGAACGGTTCACGGTGCCTTCCGGCGTCATGGCATCCGGCCCCACGTTCCGCGTGTCGGGCACTTGCTTGGCAAGTACGATGATTTTTAAACTCATAGTTTTTCTAAAATTATCTAATTATGATTCATAATCTTCTTTTCATGGGAAAACCACAACTCGCAAATGTACTGATTTTATAGCAAGCCCCCAAGAAAAAAAGGGATAAAAAGACACCAAACGTCCATTTCAGCCGCCATTTCACGCCTCACTGCCACTTTTTCCCCTCCACGTTCCATGGTTTTCCCACCAAAACATTATCTTTGCACTCATCATTCACAACACATAATATCATGAAAAAAAAGATACTGCTGGGACTCATAGCCGCATGGAGCCTGTCCATGCAAGCCAGCGAAGACATAGAACGCCTGAAAGGATGCTGGACCGACACGACAAACGCCCAATGGACTTACGGATTCTTCGATCATTTTGCCATCTACCAAAATGATTTTTGGAACTACGACCAGATTTCCCTGCGACGCAAGAAGGGACGCGTCACCTTGCGGAAAGGGCGCCAGACGGCCACGCTGCACATCCGTTTCCTGCCTGGAAAAGACAGCCTTTGCCTCATCGGCCCCGATCCGGGGAACGCATACGCCCACGCCGTACGCCGGTGCGACGTTCCTCCCGTCCCGCAGGAAACGAGTCCGGCCACGGCTCCCCCTGCCGCCTATGCCGCAGACTCAGCCGTCGTGCAGGGCTACGTCCCGTCCCAGAAGGCCACGGAACAAATTTCCATCTCCGTGGCCTCCCCCTTCCATGAAAGCGAACAGACCATCCACGCACACACAGACTCAACCGGACGGTTTTCAGCCACCGTGCCCGTGACCGGAATGACGGAAACATATATCACCTGCCAAGCAGGAGGGCTTGTTGTCCCGGCCATCCTTGCGCCGAAAGACACCCTGACCCTCTACGCGGCCCCCGGCGGGCAAGTTTTCCTCATGGGAAAAAGCGCGGCCTTCAACCGGGAAAGGCTGGAAGGGTTCCGGCAGATCAACGCCGTCTGGAGTGCCGACCGGACACAACCCGACAGTCTTTCGCCGGACGAATGGAAGTCGCACTGCCTGCAACGGATGCGGCTCCAACGGCAGGCCCTGGAGGCTTATGCCCGAAGCACCCCCAAACCTTCACGCCGCACGTTAGACTACTTTGACCAGCACATCACGATGCAATGCGCCGACCAGATGTTGCAGAGAAGGTTCGCGCTCGACAAAAAGCAGTTTGAGCGCCTTCCTCCCGCTTTCCTGCACACCGTGGATTCCTTGTTGGAACTGGCGCGGCCTCCCTACACCGGCCATGAAGCGCTGCACCGGGCCTTGCGTGCCTATTGCCATTATCATTCCACCCCCTTCCCTGCCAGCATGACACTGCCTGCCGTCACCCTGGCCGATTATCTGCAACGGAACCGCCTCCACACCTTCAGCAGCCGCGAACTGTCCGACCTCAAGCTGCTGGAAGAAGGAACCAGCATGGCAATTTCACTGCTCTACCTGAAAACCGACTCCAACACGGGCAAAGCCCGCATGGCTCCTTATCAGGAAGCCATAAAAAGAAGCGAGCAGCTCCTCGAAGGGGAAGAATTCAAACGACTCATGGACACCTACCAGGACCAAATCGCCCCCTGGGCCATCCGGCGCGGCATTGAAAAGGAACTCGCCCCCCTGCACCGATTGCATCTCCCGGACGAACTCAAGGCTTTTTATGCCACCACCGTGCTGACCCGGGAACTGGACCGCCGCCGGATGCCCTACCCGCCGGAAATCCTGTCTTTCGCCCGCGAACAGCTCCACAACCCGGAACTCTACGCCCTCGTGGCCGCCCGGCAACGACACTACCAACGGTTGCAAGGCCTCGCCCTCAACCACCCCCAAAGCCTGAAAAGCACCGACAGCCTCGAGGACATCAAGGAACCCGCCAAGCTGTGGGAAGAAATCCTCAAACCCCACAAGGGCAAAATCATCTATGCCGACTTCTGGGGCACATGGTGCTCCCCGTGCAAATGGCAGATGGAGGCCGTCCCGGCCGTGAAAGAAGCCCTCGCGGACGAAGCCGACATCGTGTTCCTCTACCTGGCCGTGCATTCTCCGGAAGAAAGTTGGCTCAACTTCCTGAAAGAGACAGACCTGACCGGGCCTCAAAGCATACATTACAACCTGCCCCCGGAAATGGGCGAGATGCTGACCCGCCACTTGTCGGTGTCCGCCTATCCCACCTACCTGCTCATCGGGCGCGACGGACGCATCATCGACCGCCATCCGCCCACTCCCCGCGCAGGCGAACGGCTGGTCGACTACCTGCGCCGCATGATCCACCCGGACACCCCCACTGAATAAACAACAATTCGTCTAAAAAACATCGGCCTATGTACCCAAAAAGAATCCTGACCCTTCTTCTCTGCGGATTCGGCTGGAACGCCATGGCCCAGACCGCGCCTGAATTCCAACCCATGGAAGACTTGAACCACGTCACGGACCTCACCCTTGACAGCCTCGAACTGGCCAACACCGCACGCCCCGTGCCGGGATCATCACGCCGGAACGGCCACCCCGTGCTGTTCCTCGTGGGCAATTCCACCATGCGCACCGGCACCAAGGGCAACGGAGACAACGGACAATGGGGCTGGGGATTCTTCGCCCACAAATATTTCGACGAGGAAAAAATCACCGTCGAGAACCATGCACTGGGCGGCACAAGCAGCCGCACGTTCTACCGCCATTTGTGGCCGGACGTGAAAAAAGGCATCCGGAAAGGCGACTACGTCATCATCGAACTGGGACACAACGACAACGGACCCTTCGACCGCGGACGCGCCCGGGCATCCATCCGGGGCATCAGCCCCACCGACTCCCTCCCCGTCACCATCCAGAAGACGGGCGAACGGGAAACGGTCTACAGCTATGGCGAATACCTGCGCCGTTTCGTGCGCGAATGCAAGGCCCTCGGGGCGCACCCCGTCCTGCTGTCGCTCACTCCCCGCAACGCCTGGGACACGAACCGCCCGGGACATGTGGCCCGCGTCGACGCCACCTTCGGCCTCTGGGCCAGGCAGGTGGCCGAAGAGCAGAACGTTCCCTTCGTGGACCTGAACGAAATCTCGGCCGCCCAATATGACCGCTTCTCCGCCTGGAAAGTGAACTACCACTTCTATCGCGACCGCATCCACACCAGCGCATTCGGGGCAGAACTGAATGCCCGGTCGGCCGCCGAGGGAATCGCCGCCGGCACCCATCCGGACCTCCGGGGGCTTCAGGCCTGTCTCGCGAACCTGGCACTCCCCGTCTCAAGCGCGAAACGCGAGGACGGCAAGCCCGTGGTCTTCATCACCGGCGACTCCACCGTGAAGAACGAGGACAAAGACCCCGGCGGCATGTGGGGCTGGGGCAGCCAGGCGGCCTCCATCTTCGACACAGACAAAATCACCATTGCCAACGAAGCCATGGCCGGACGGAGCACCCGCACCTACCTGGAAGAAGGACGATGGGAGAAAGTCTACAACAGCATCCGCCCGGGCGACTTCGTGCTCATCCAGTTCGGGCACAACGACATCAGCGAGATCGACCATGGACGGGCACGCGGCGTCATCGCCTGCGCCCAAGACACCAGCCATGTCTATCGCGTGCGGAAGGGCGGCAAAGCCTACAACGAAGTCATCTATTCCTTCGGCTGGTATCTGAAGAAGTTCATCGACGACGTGCGCGAGAAGGGCGCCACGCCCATCCTCGTCTCCCTCACCCCGCGCAACGAATGGCCCGGCGGGAAAGTGGAACGCCGCAACGACAGCTTCGGGCGATGGTACCGCGAAGTGGCGGCCGAAACCGCCGTGGAGTTCGTGGACCTGCACAACCTCACGGCGGATGCCCTCGACCGCATCGGAAGGGAAGGGGCAAAGGAATACTACAACCGCGACCACACGCACACCTCGCTGAAAGGGGCGCGGCTCAACGCACAAGGCATCGCAAAAGGATTGCGGCAGATAGACAGCCCGTTGGCACGCTACCTGAAATAAACGGACTCCCCCCAAAAGGAAGTACCCGCCGTCCATTTCCATCCCTCGCAAAGAAAACGCCTTCACGTCTTCAAGGTTGTTTACATTTCCAACGACCTGCGGCCCACAAGGCATGGGCAACCCAGGCCTTCTCCCGCGCCTGGACGAAACGCCCACAAGAGAAACGAAAATGAACCGCTTGAGATTTGCATTTTTTTCTCAAGCGGTTCATCCATTTTTCTCAAGCGAAAAAAACGGCCTTTCCAAACCCGTTCTATCTTTTTGATTTTTACGAATTTATGATTCCACTCCATTTCTTGGAAAAATCTCCGGAAAACGGAATCCGCTCCACGGGAAAGCCCTTGTTCCCCCGATGTGAAGATCCTGAAAATAGAGGACATTCCATCAGCTCTTCCGGCTCAGCCACTCCACAGAAAGACCTTGTCCGCAAGAAAGAAGAAAGCAAGCGACACGCACAGGAACAGGAAGCATAAAGACAAATGACCGGTTCCCTCCAAAATCTTTTGAGCCTTAAAAGCGTGCAAAGATTTCCACTCATCCTATTTTAACTCCTTTTCCGCCTCCAGTATGCGGCGCACCCGCTGACGGAACACCGTTTCATCCCTCAGGTTCAAAGGATTCCTGAAGGCCAATCCGTTGCGGTCAAAAGTCAGTTGCTTTCCACTGCCCGAGAAATGGAACAGTTCCTGCAAGGCAAGATAGCTTTCCCCCTCGATCCAGCACACCCTCGGCATTCCGGGTTTATTCTCCCACCCGTTTGCCGACTCCGCGGGCCGATAGGCATCGCGGTTGGCTATCGCCACGAATTGCACGTCCGGGAAATCATGGTCTCTATCCGACAAAAGATTCTCCACGTCCGGATGCATGAAGAAACCGGTGTCTTCCTCGGGAGAAGAAAGGCAGACCACCTGCACATATCTGCCCTTATAATCATCCAGCAATTGCGCCATGAACTTGCGGGCCTCTCCGCCAGGCACGGCATAAACCCCCGAGGCCTCACGCCGGGACAAGGCGTCCAGTTCCTTGATCTTGCGCTTGAAAAAAGGCGAAGAGAGACGGGCCGAAAGCCGGTCCACGACTTCCGTGCGTTGCGCCGGGGTGAGATTCTCCGGCAAACGGCAGGCCTTGTCCACCAGGAATGCCTGCACTCCCCAGACCATGCCGTCGCCACCGGCCAGTTTGCCCAAGGCATCGACCTGCAAACTGTCCTTTTCAAGCACCGCCCGCACGCCGGAAGATTCCTCCGCGCCGGAAGCCTGGTTGAAAAACGCATACATCGAAGCGTTGGCCACCGGCCACATCAGATTCAAGGAAGAGGGGAACGACGCGAAGCGGGACACGACGGACAGCGAAGGGTCGTCCAGGGGCAGCACGTCCAACACCTTGTAGACCGAATAATCATATCCCTCGAAATCCTCCTTCACCGGTGTCCTCCCCTTCGGCATCGTCACTTTCTCGCCCAACAGCCGGCTGGCCATGAGCAGATTGTGCTCCGTGAGGAGCAACCGCTGGCGGTTCTTCAACAAATGCGTCTCCCAAGGCGACAACTCGTATTTCCAAGCCACATAGTCGCAAATCCGCAGGTTCTCCGCCACACTTTCGTCCACATTCTTCAGAAACGCCTCCTCGTCCAGCACCTGTCCGAAACCGGTCAGCCGTTCCCATGCATAATACACGACGGGCACGTCCTGGTGCTTCATCAAGTTGTCATAACATCCCTTGGGATGGCTGCTGGCATATTCCGCCACCGGATTGTTCGCCTGCCAGCCCCTTACCGTGACACTGAGCGTGTCTCCCGGACGAACATAAAAGGGCACTTCCGGACGGCCGTCCCCCAATTCCATCTCCGCCCACACGGGATGATCCAGCTCCAACTCCACAAAGAAGCTCCCGTCGTCCTGCACCGCCGCACACGGGCGCGACATCGGAAAAGGCTGGATGAGGGCTTGTTCAAACGTGTTGATGTCGAAAGTCACAAGGCTGGCTTTCCAATCGCGCACATAGCCCTCGATCTTGCCGCGGACCACAGCCTTTCCTTTCCGGAACATGTTTTCCGAAATTTCGGAGGAGTCGACCTGCTCCTTTGCCACCGGAATTTTCACTTTGGCCTTCGCGTCATGAATCCCCAGAATACGGAACATGCCCTTTCCCGCCCCTTCTGTCAGGTCAAAAATCCGGGTGTCCCGGGGCATCGGCGCAAAAAAAAGTTGGAACTCCACGGCACCGCTCCGGGGAATGTAGCAAGGCTCACCGGCTTTCAGTCCGGTTGCCCCCCGCAGGGCATACCGCGTTCCGGACTCGTCACTCAAGCAAGTGGTCGGGGCAAACTGAAAGGAAGCGTTGATTTTCCCATGCGCCGTGAAGCTCACCACCGTGGCGGTGTCAGAAAGTGCGACCCGGTCTATCGACAGCATGTCCGCATTGGAATAAAAAGACTGCAAACGGGTGTAGACCACCGTGGATTTGCCCCAAACCGCGACGGCCCACAGGCAGGCCATCCATAGGCACAAATGTTTCTTCACTTGACTGCTCATTTTCAGTTTCTCCTATTGGTTTCCTAAAATTTCGTCCAATTCTTCATCCGTAATAAAATTCACGTATGGGTAATATTCAAAAGAATCGCTCCCCTTCTTTTCCACCAAAGTTCCCCACATTGGTGCATGGCTCTTTTAGCCAAAGAACGCACGTCCTCGTTCTCTTCTTCGAAAAGCCATTATTCGTACAACCCAAAACCAAAAGCACCATTCCCCAAAAAGAGGAAGCCAAAACCTTACACAAAAAATTCTTTTCCATTCACCAAACGATTAAGTTAATTCATATTGAAATTTGATGCAAATGAAACAGGAAAAACCGAACCGACAAATTTACCCCATCAAATAGTATCAAATACGCACCTATTTTTATCAAATCAAACCTATACAAAGAAATATTTCAAACCGCAGCACATGCGCCACACCAGGATTCCAACCAATAGCCATACGCACCATGCTTACATTCACGTACAAAACGAAAGGCCATATTGCAAAAAACATTTCTTTTTCTTACCTTTGTAAGGTAATTAGCCTAATTCCATGAAACAGAAAAAAATCATTCCTATTTTTATATTCGCCTTATTGGCGGTTTCCTCCTTGTTTTGCGCCTTTACAGGCATCAGCAAATTCATCCAATGGCGCACATTAGACGCAAATCTATTTATGCCATCGGGCTTTCGTCCAATAAATACCACGGAACTTCTGCCTGAAGCGTTTCAATGGATGAGCGCAGCATGGGCGTGTATGTGCTTGTGTACGTTCCCCTGCATCCTGCAGGTTTTCCACGGCCAAAAATCACAAAAGGAAACGGTTCCTTCTATCGCGGCAGATTTGTATCAACAGCTGCAAATCCACATCAACGACAACACCATTGTCTACAAAAATCTCCAGCTCCATAGCCGCCGCCAAATCGTGGTCCTGCTACAATATCTCCTACGAGACGAGACACACCGCATCTCTTACCCCGCGCTCAACCAACTCCTCGGGGAACACTTCTATGACAACTTGCCTCAATCGCGACGCAAAATCAGCAATCTCAAATATGAAATGAACCAGACTCTGAAGGACACGCCGTTCATCCTCACCAATCCATCCGCAGACGAATTGTTCCTGAACACGAAATAGCCCCAAACCCAAAGGCCGCACAATAAAAAGCCGGAACGCACGTTAATACTTAAAATATAAAAAAAGACATGATAGAATACGTGAAGGGGGCTGTGGCCGAACTCACTCCGACTGTCGCCGTCATCGAATGCCACGGCGTGGGATACTGCCTCAACATCTCACTGAATACCTTTTCCGCCCTGCAAGGCAGGCAGGAAGCCAAACTATACGTTCACGAAGCCATCCGCGAAGACGCATATGCGCTTTTCGGATTCGCCACGCGACAGGAGCGCGCCTTGTTCCTGTTGCTCATCAGCGTGTCCGGCATCGGAGGCAACACGGCGCGGATGATCCTCTCCGCCCTCACGCCGGCGGAACTCGTCCACGTCATCAGTTCCGGCAACGACAAACTGCTGAAAACCGTGAAAGGCATCGGCCTGAAAACCGCCCAGCGCATCATCGTGGACCTGAAGGACAAAATAGCCTCGGTGGAACTCGAAGGAGGAACCGCAGCCACCAGCGGCAACCTGCAACCGGCGGAGGACCCGGAAGTGCAGGAAGAGGCCGTAGCCGCACTGACCATGCTGGGCTTCCCCCCCGCCCCATCGCACAAAGTCGTGTCCGCCATCCTGAAAGAGGAACCGGGCGCCCCGGTGGAACAAGTCATCAAAATAGCCCTCAAACGGCTATAAACCCACGCACGGCAAAACGAACTGCATGAAAAAGAGCCTGACAAGATTGGTTTATATCGCACTCCTGGCCGCAAGCGCCAACGCGCTGGCCGGCATAGGAGGAAAAGCCGTGTTCCATTTCCCGGACTCCCGGACGGAACCACCGGCCGAAGCGGACACCATCCGTCCTCGTTTCAGCGTGAAACGCACGATTCCACGCAACGAAGACGACCTGGAACGGAAAAGCATGGACCTGAAAGACCCGGACAACCTGACCACGGACACCGTATATGACCCGAAAACGGGGAACTACGCCATCGGCACGAAAATGGGCGACAGCTATCTGAACGCCCCCCTGCTGATGTCGCCCGAAGAGTATCAGGAATGGAGCCTGCAAAAATCCCTGCGGAACTATTACCGCCAACGGAACGCCGAAGAATTCGAAAACGAGGGAAAAAACAAATTTGACTTCACCGACATGCAGTTCGACCTCGGGCCGGCAGAAAAGATATTCGGCCCCGGCGGCGTGCGCATCAAGACACAAGGGTCGGCCGAACTCAAAATCGGGGCCAACATGAAAAAGACCGACAACCCCAGTCTGGCCGAAAACCGGCGGAAAACATTCGGATTCGACTTCGACGAGAAAATCAACATGAGCATGAACGGCAGCGTGGGCGACAAAATCAACATGAACCTGAACTACAACACCGATGCCACATTTGACTTCGACGCCCAAAGCATGAAGCTGCGCTACGAGGGAAAAGAAGACGAAATCATCAAACTCATTGAAGCCGGCAACGTGTCGCTGCCCACCAACTCTTCGCTCATCAAAGGGGCATCGTCGCTTTTCGGCCTGCGCACCGACCTGCAATTCGGGCGGCTGAAACTGCAAACCGTCGTGTCGCAAAAAAAATCAGCCTCGAAAAGCGTCTCCTCAAAAGGAGGGACCCAAACGCACGACTATGAATTTTCAGCCACAGAATACGAAGAAAACCGGCACTTCTTCCTGGCCCACTTTTTCCGCGACCACTACGATGACAACATGAGCAAGTTGCCCACCGTGATGTCGGGCGTGACCATCAAGCGGGTCGAGCTATGGGTAACCAACAAGACCGGAAGCTACGAAAGCAACCGCAACATCGTCGCCTTCACCGACCTGGGCGAACACGACAGCATTTCCAATCCTATATGGACCGCCGGATCGGGAACCGTGGCCTCGAACAACGCCAACAACCTCTATTCCACCATGACCACACAGCATGCCGCCGCCCGCGACATCAGCCAGACCTCGACGGAACTGGATGCCATCCCGGGATTCGAAGGCAGCACGGACTATGAGAAACTGCAAAGCGCACGTCTATTGTCGTCATCGGAATACACCATAAACACGGCTTTGGGCTACGTGTCGCTCAACTTCGCCCTCCAGCCGGACGAAGTGCTGGCCGCCGCCTTCGAATACACTTACAACGGAGCCACGTATCAAGTGGGGGAATTCTCTGCCGACCTGACAGACAACACCCAGGCCCTCTTTGTCAAGGCCCTGAAGAACACGTCCAACACCCCGGACATGGGGAACTGGCACCTGATGATGAAAAACGTGTACAGCCTGGGGGCTACCACCACACAGAAGGAAGATTTCAAGCTGGATATCCAATATCAAAGTGACTCCGCAGGCGTATATGTTTCCTACCTGCCTGAAGCACAGTTCAAAAGCGTGAAGATCCTCCGCATCATGAACCTTGACCGCCTGGATGCCAACAACAAAGCCAACCCCAACGGCCAGTTCGACTATGTGGAAGGCTACACCATCCACAAAGGGCGCATCTACTTCCCGGTCGTGGAACCCTTCGGCAGCCACCTGCGCCATTATCTGAACAATGACGCGCTGGCCGAAAAATATTGTTTTGACGAACTATACACAGAGACCAAGACCACAGCCAAGCAAATCGCGGAAAAAAACAAATTCCTGCTCACCGGGGAATACAAAGGAAACAACGGAGCCGAAATCAGCCTCGGCGCAATGAACGTGCCGCCAGGGTCTGTGACGGTGACAGCCGGCGGCGTGACCCTCGTGGAAAACCAAGACTACACCGTGGACTATTCCATGGGCGTGGTGACCATCATCAACCAAAGCATCATCGACGCGGGCACCAACGTCAGCGTGGACTT
>CALUNJ010000082.1 GCA_944321975.1 uncultured Paraprevotella sp. | reverse complement strand
GTGCCGCTTTATTTGCAGCTGAAGAGCATCCGCCGCCAGCTGGTGCCCCTGCTGGTGTCGCAGCTGACGGGCTGTTTCGTGGGGATCGTGTCGGTGGTGCTCACGGCCAAGTGGATGGGGGCTTCGGATGCCGTCATCGTGTCGCTGGCTCCCAAGTCGGTCACTACGCCCATCGCCATGGAGGTGTCTGCCTCGCTGCAGGGCATTCCGTCGCTCACGGCGGCCATCGTGGTGCTGGTGGGTTTGTTTGGCGCCGTGTTCGGCTTCAAGATTCTTCAGGTCGGCCACGTGCGGAGTTCCATAGCCCAAAGCCTGAGCATGGGCACCGCCTCGCATGCCGTGGGCACTTCGCGGGCCATGGAGTATGGCCATATTTATGGGGCATATGCCAGCCTCGGCCTGATTCTGAACGGCCTGTTGACGGCCTTGCTTACTCCGTTTCTTTTATATGTGCTGGGGATAGGGTGAGCCGGGGAAAGGCATCCGGAGGGCATGTGGACTCCGGATGGAGGGATTGGGGCACCGTGCGGCAGATGTTTTTTATTTTGCTGCAAATCAAATGGTTGTAAAATTGCGGGGACGGCGTTTCTTTTCTCAGGCGATTCACATTTTTTTCTCAAGCGGTTCGTCGATTTTTCTCAAGAGGAAAATTTGCGTTCCTCTTGTGGGTCGTCGGGCGGAGGGCTTGTGCGGCCTTCCCCCTTCCTTCGGGGCGGGGGTGCGCCGGGCGGCGGAAGCTGGACTTTTTTTTGATAAAAAACAAAGTTTTTGGAGAAAGAACACAAAGCGTCTCTGTGAAAATTCGTATATTTGCACTTCAAACCGTAATTCAGAATGAAGTCTATGGCAGATACAAAAAAAATCAAGCGGGCGTTGGTGAGCGTGTTCCACAAGGACGGGCTGGACGCCTTGCTCAAGAAGTTGCATGAAGAAGGCGTGGAATTCCTCTCCACGGGGGGCACGCGGAAGTTTATCGAGGAGTTGGGTTATCCTTGCCGGGCGGTGGAGGACGTGACCACCTATCCCTCCATCCTGGGCGGGCGCGTGAAGACGCTCCACCCGAAAATCTTCGGGGGAATCCTGGGCCGCCGCGGCCTGGCCGATGACGAGGCCCAGATGGCGCAATATGGCATAGAGGGTATCGACCTGGTGGTGGTCGACCTGTATCCTTTCGAGGACACTGTGGCCGCCGGGGCGGGAGAAGCCGACATCATTGAGAAGATCGACATAGGCGGCATCTCGCTCATCCGCGCGGCTGCCAAGAATTTCAAGGATGTGGTCATCGTGCCGAGCAAGGAGGAATACCAGCCGCTGCTCGACCTGCTGAACCGCAACGGGGCGCAAACCGAGTTGGAAGACCGCCGCTGGTTTGCCACGAAGGCATTCGGCGTGAGCAGCCATTATGACACGGCCATACACGCTTGGTTCGAAAGCCTCAAGTAGGAAGCCGGCAGGACATTCGGGGGAGAGATTATTTAAATACACGGGAATCGTAAGGTAGAAAGAGAGGAGAAAAAATGGGATTCTTTTCATTCACCCAGGATATCGCCATGGATCTGGGGACGGCGAACACGATCATCACCAGCGAGGGGAAGATCGTGGTGGACGAGCCGTCGGTGGTGGCTTTGGACAAGCGCACGGACAAGATGATCGCCGTGGGCGAGCGGGCCAAACTGATGTACGAGAAAACGCACGAGGACATCCGCACCGTGCGTCCGCTCCGCGAGGGAGTGATCGCGGACTTCTATGCCTGTGAGCAGATGATGCGCGGGCTGATCCGGATGGTGCATTCAGGCAACCGCCTGTTCTCGCCGTCGCTCCGGATGGTCATCGGCGTGCCGTCGGGATCCACCGAAGTGGAGCTGCGCGCCGTGCGCGACTCGGCGGAACATGCCGGGGGGCGCGATGTGTATCTCATCTATGAGCCGATGGCGGCTGCCATCGGCATGGGCATCGACGTGGAGGCCTCGGAAGGCAACATGATCGTGGACATCGGCGGCGGCTCGACCGAGATTGCCGTGATTTCGCTGGGGGGGATCGTGTCGAACAGTTCCATCCGCCTGGCGGGCGACACCCTGACGGCCGACATCCAGGAGTACATGAGCCGGCAGCACAACGTGAAAGTGAGCGAGCGCATGGCCGAGCGCATCAAGATCCATGTGGGCGCGGCTGTGACAGAACTGGGCGAGGACGCGCCGGAGGATTACGTGGTGGACGGCCCGAACCGCATCACGGCCCTGCCGATGAAGGTGCCGGTGTGCTATCAGGAGGTGGCCCACTGCATCGAGAAGTCCATCGCACGCATAGAGACGGCCGTGTTGAACGCGCTGGAGAACACTCCGCCCGAGTTGTATGCCGACATCGTGCACAACGGCATCTACCTCACGGGAGGGGGAGCGTTGCTGCGCGGGCTGGACCGGCGGCTGACGGACAAGTTCAACATCCCGTTCCACGTGGCGGAAGATCCGCTGCACAGCGTGGCCAAGGGCACGGGCATCGCCCTGAAGAACGTGAAGGAGTTTTCTTTCCTGATGTAAGGCCGCGCGGGAAGGGGGGAAAGAGAGCGTGAGGGGTTTGCTCGGATTCTTGAAAAAACATGGTTACTGGTTCCTTTTCATCTTGTTGGAAGGAACCAGTTTGTGCTTGTTGTTCCGCTTCAACTACTATCAAGGCAGCGTGTGGTTCACGGCTGCGGGCACCGTGTCGGGGCGCATATTGGAATGGGAGTCGGCCGCATGGGCCTACCTTTCGCTGGGCGAACGCAACCGCGCCCTGACGCGGCGCAATGTCATGCTCGAACAGCGGGTGGGAAGGCTTGAAGAGAGGCTGGAACGCCTGACGGGCGACTCCACCTACACCGCGCGGCGGCAGGCCGGGTTGCTGGAAGGCTTCGGCCTGGTGGAAGCCGAGGTGGTGAACGCGACGTGGAGCCGGCGCGACAACTACCTGACCATCAACCGGGGCGAGGCCGACGGCGTGAAGCCCGAAATGGGCGTGGTCTGCGGCACGGGCGTGGTGGGCATCGTCTATCTCACTTCGCCCCATTACGCGATGGTCATGCCTTTGCTGAACAGCAAGTCGAACCTGAGTTGCCGCCTGCGGGGGACGGGCTATTGCGGCTATTTGCGCTGGGACGGCCGCCATCCGCTTTATGCGTCATTGGGAGACATCCCCCGCCACGCGCGGCTCAAGGAAGGCATGGCGGTGGAGACCAGCGGGTTTTCGGCGGTGTTCCCGGCGGGGCTGTTCGTGGGAAAGGTGAAGCAGATAAGGAATTCCGAAGACGGGCTTTCTTATGAATTGCAGGTGAACCTGTCCACGGATTTTGCCCGGTTGCGCGAGGTGTGCGTGCTGACCTCGCCCAACCGGGTGGAGATTGACAGCCTGCAACGGCAGTTGGATTTGGAAAAATGAGATAAGAAAGGAGAGACGCACATGGCACAGATCTTTTTGGGCCGGCTCGTGTGGGCGGCGGCCTTGGTGGCCCTCCAAGTGTTGGCCTTCAACCACATCCACCTGTGGGGGTATGCCACCCCCGTGGCTTATGTTTATGTGCTTTGCCTCCTGCCTCAGGAGGCCGGGCGCGCGGAGTGGCTGTGGTGGGGATTCTTCACGGGGCTGGCAGCCGACGTGTTCACGGCGACGCCGGGGCTCGGGGCGGCGTCCATGACCTTTGCGGCCATGTGTGCCCCCGTGTGGCTGCGCCTGTTCATGCCGAGGGACGGCCTCGAGGGGCTGCTGCCGGGATTCCGCACTCTGGGGCGGTGGAAATACGTGGGCTATGCCGCCTCGTTGGTGTTGTGCCAGCAGGCCGCGATGGTGGGGCTCGAATTTTTTTCCTTTTTTAATTTCCCCGATATGGTGCTGACCTTCCTGGGCAGTAGCGTGCTGACGCTGGCCGTGGTGCTGGCTCTGGCGCGCCTGCACGAGGGAAAATGAGCCGGGCGGAGGAGGGAAGCCGATGGCAAAAAGCAAATATGACCTGGAGAAGCGGAGATACGTGATCGGTGCGGTGGCGGTGGGAATCGTGCTGGTCTACATCGTCCGTCTTTTCACGTTGCAGGTCATGAGCGACGACTACAAGAAAAATGCCGATTCCAATGCCTTGCTGAAACGGGTGCAGTATCCTTCGCGGGGAGTCATTACCGACCGCCACGGCCGCCTGTTGGTCTACAACCAGCCGTCTTATGACATCATGGTGGTCATGTCCGAGCAGGAAGGGGTGGACACGCTCGATTTGTGCGAGAGCTTGGGCATCACGAAGGATTTTTATGTCAGGCGTATGGCCGAGATCAAGGACCGGCGGCGCAATCCGGGCTATTCGCGCTACACGCAGCAGCTCTTCATGAGCCAGCTTTCCTCCGAGGAATTCTGTGTGTTCCAGGAGAAACTGTTCCGCTTCCATGGCTTCTACGTGCAGCGGCGTTCCATCCGCCAATATCAGTCGCCGCATGCCGCCCTGCTCTTGGGGGACATCGGCGAGGTGTCGCCGGCCGACGTGGAGGAGGACGACTATTACCAGAACGGCGACTTCATAGGGAAACAGGGCGTGGAGCGGGCTTATGAGAAGCAGTTGCGCGGAGAGAAGGGGACGCAGATTCTCTTGCGTGATGCCCGGGGGCGCATCAAAGGCCGGTACAAGGGCGGGCAATTGGACACGAAGCCCGTGCCGGGGAAGAACCTCACGTTGGGGATCGACCGCGAACTGCAGGCTTTGGGCGAACGGCTGATGGAAGGCAAGCTGGGCAGCATCGTGGCGATCGAGCCGGCCACGGGCGAGGTGTTGTGCATGGTGTCGGCGCCCACTTACGATCCGCGCATTTTGGTGGGCCGTCAGCGTGGGAAGAACCATTCCAAATTGCACCATGACCACCTGAAACCCTTGTTGAACCGCGCCATCATGGGGCAGTTTCCCCCAGGCTCCACGTTCAAGACCACCCAGGCGCTGACTTTCCTGCAAGAAGGCATCATCACGCCCGAGACGGCTTTCCCCTGCTATGGCGGGTTCATTTGCCGGGGATTGAAGGTGGGATGCCACGCGCATGCCTCTCCCGTCAAGCTGGTGCCGGCCGTGGGAACCTCGTGCAATGCTTATTTCTGTTGGGGATTGTACTACATGTTCGGCAACCGGAAGAAGTATAAGACCGTGCAGGAAGCCATGACGGTGTGGAAGGACTATATGGTGTCGATGGGCTTTGGTTATAAGCTCGGCGTCGACCTCCCGGGAGAGAGGAGGGGGCTTATCCCCAACGCCCCGTTCTATGACAAGGCCTATCGCGGTTCGTGGAACGGCCTGACGGTGATCAGTATTTCCATAGGGCAGGGCGAGGTGAACGCCACGCCGCTCCAGATAGCCAATCTGGGAGCCACCATCGCCAACCGCGGTTACTTCATCACGCCCCACGTGGTGAAGCAGATCCAGGGAGAAACCTTGGACACGCTTTATACCAAGCGGCGTTATACCATGGTGGAGCGGCGACACTATGAAACGGTGGTGCAGGGCATGCGCCGCGCGGTGCTTGCCGGCACGTGCCGCAAGGCAGACATCCCGGGCATCGAAGTGTGCGGAAAAACCGGCACGGCGCAGAACCGCGGACAAGACCATTCCGTGTTCATGGGATTTGCCCCGATGAACGATCCTAAGATCGCCATTGCCGTGTATGTGGAAAACGGGGGATGGGGCGCGGACTACGGCGTGCCGCTCGGCGCGCTGATGATGGAACAGTATTTGAACGGGAAATTGTCGCCGGAAAGTGAGAAGAAGGCGGAAATGTACCAGCAACGGCATATTGACTATGGAACGGCAGAGAGGTGAGAAAGAGAAAGGAGTGTGGCGTTCCCTGGATTGGTGGACCATCTTGTTGTATATGGCTTTATTGGCTTTCGGATGGATCAGCATTTGCGGGGCAAGCTACGATTTTGACCAAGGGGGCGACATTTTCTCGTTTGAGGCCCGCTCGGGGATGCAGATCATATGGATCGCGACTTCGTTCGCGTTGGGGTTGGTGCTGTTGCTTTTGAATGACCAGATTTATGAGACGTTTGCCTATGTCTTTTATGCGTTCATGTTGGTGCTGTTGTTTGTCACTCCTTTTGTGGCTCCCGACATCAAGGGGTCGCATTCCTGGATCAAGATAGGCCCTTTTAGTTTTCAGTCGGCGGAGTTTGCCAAGTGTGCCACGGCTTTGGCACTGGCCCGGTTCATGTCGTCTTACGGATATGATTTTTCCCACTGGAAGGATTGTCTGGCGACGTTGACCATCATTTTCGTACCCCTTGGCTTGATTGTCCTGCAGAGCGAGACGGGGTCGGCCCTGGTCTTCCTCTCGTTTTTCCTGGTGCTTTACCGCGAGGGCATGACCGGTTCCGTGCTTTTTGCCGGAGTGGCTGCCGTGGCTTATTTCGTGATCGGAGTGCGCTACGGGGAGGTAATGATGGGCTACATCCCGACCAGCGTGGGCGAATTCCTGGTCTTGGGCTTGGTGATTCTTTTCACGGCCGGCATGGTCCGGGTGTTTTGCGGGAAGTCGCCGGTGGCTTTGCATATCATGCGTTATGGCGGCGGGCTTGTGGCGCTTGTGTTATGTTTTTCCTGGTGGGTGATTCCTTTTGACGTGAAGTGGGTCATGCTGGGAGTCTGCGCGGGCATGGTGGTTTATTTGTGTTATGTGGCTTTGCGGGAGCATGTGGCGCGCTATTTCTACATCGCTTTGTTTGCTGTGGGGTCGGTGGGCTTTTTCTATTCGGCCGATTACGTGCTGAACGAGGTGTTGGAACCACACCAGCGGGTGCGCATCAACGTGTTGTTGGGGTTGGAGGATGACCCTTCGGGAGCGGGTTATAATGTCAATCAGGCCAAGATTGCCATTGGTTCGGGGGGCTTGCGCGGGAAGGGCTTCCTGAACGGGACCCAGACGAAATTGAAATACGTGCCGGAACAAGACACGGATTTCATCTTCTGCACGGTGGGCGAGGAAGAGGGCTTCTGGGGAGCCGCTGGCGTGCTGCTGCTGTTCCTGCTGCTGACTCTCCGGTTGATCCATCTGGCGGAAAGGCAGCCTTATGCTTTCGGGCGGATTTATGGCTACAGCGTGATGAGCGTGTTTCTCTTCCATGTGTTCATCAATGTGGGGATGGTGTTGGGGCTGACTCCGGTCATTGGCATTCCATTGCCGTTTTTCAGCTATGGCGGATCCTCATTGTGGGGATTTACCATTTTGTTGTTTGTGTTTCTCCGCATTGACGCCGGGCGCAACTTGGTGCGCCGGAATGATTAGTGCGGGTGGCGCAGGCGTATCCCGATGTCGAGAATGCCGGGCAGGTGCTCGCGTTGCATGCAGTGCCACACCCGTATGGTTCCCGTTTGTCCTTTCGTGAAGGGCTGTGACCCGGCGGGGGTGTCGTATTGGTACACGTGGATGCCGCGTTGCATGCGGTTGAGCGAATCAGCCAGCCTGCATTCCACCGTGTCGCGCCAGGTCAGCAGGGGAGGGGCGAAACGACCTTCGACCACGACCCAGATGCTTTTGTAAGGGTAACGGTCGTCGCAACGCAGGCCCACGCTGAGCTGGCCGCGCATGTTTTCCCGCAGGGTGTCCAAGTGGAAGCGCAGGGTGTCTTCGCGTTCCCATCCGCTTGGTGCCACGTGGCGGTAGCTGTGGTACACGGTGTCGGTGTCGCAGCCCGCGAGGGACAGGACCGCGAGTCCTGCCGCCGCGACAAGGCTTAAGGAGCCTTTTCTGCGTCTCATTTCTTTAGTTTTCTGGTTTGTTTTTGGGAGCTTGTGCGGCTTCCGCCGGCGTTTTTCCGTCTGGCTGTCGGGCGTTTGCGGCTTCTTTCTTGTGGTTGCGGTTGCCGCGCCGTTCCTTGTGGTCGCGGTTGTTGTCCGGTTTTCCGCTTTGTCTTCCGTCTTTGTTGCGGTTGTTCCGTTTCTCCTTTCCGGCTTGTGGCGATCCGGTGTTCCCGCCGTCCTTGTTTGTTCCTCCGGCGGCTTCTTTGCGCGGGGTGTCGGTGTTGTTGCTGCGGCCGGCGTTGCGCTTCTTGTTCTTTTTGCGTTTGTCGAAGCGGGTCAGGCTTTCTTGTTCCACGAGGTCGGAAGGCTTGCCGGGTGCGGCCGCTTCTCCGGCTTCCAGTTTTTCCGGTTTTTCTCCTTTCCGGTTCATGTTGATCACTTCGAATGCGCGTGCGGCAGGCAGGGTCACCAGGTTGGCGGCCACGTGTTTGTCGGTGGAGTAGGTGACGAGTCCGGCCAGGATGTCGGCCTTGAAGAAGAAGTATTCGGCATCCTGTGTCTGTAGCGTGATTTCCTTGCTGGGCAACCGTTTGCCGGCTTCCACGTAGGTGTCCACCTCATAGTTCATGCAACACTTCAGCTTGGCGCATTGCCCGGCCAGTTTCTGAGGGTTGAGGCTGATGTCCTGGTAGCGGGCCGCACCGGTGGACACGGAGACGAAGTTTTTCATCCACGTGGCGCAGCACATTTCCCGCCCGCAGGGGCCGATGCCGCCGATGCGCCCGGCTTCCTGCCGTGCGCCGATCTGTTTCATCTCGATGCGCACCCGGAAGGCTTCGGCGAGCACTTTGATGAGTTGGCGGAAGTCCACGCGTCCGTCGGCGATGTAGTAGAAGATGGCTTTCCCGCCGTCGCCCTGGTATTCCACGTCGCCTATTTTCATCTGCAGCCCCAGGTCCTTGGCAATCTGGCGTGCGCGTATCATGGTGCCGTGCTCGCGGCTTTTGGCTTCCTCGTATTTCTCGAGGTCTGCCGGTTTGGCCTTGCGGTAAATCCGTTTGATTTCCTGTTCCGACTTGAGGTTGGCCTTTTTGATTTGCAGGGGCACGAGCCTTCCGGTGAGTGTGACCACGCCGATGTCGTGCCCCGGGCTGGCTTCCACGGCCACGGTGTCTCCCTTGGCAAGGGGGAGGTGGTTGGTGTTGCGGTAATATCCTTTGCGGGTGTTTTTAAATTGTACTTCCACGAGATCCGTGGCTTCGGCGTTGCCCGGGATGTCGGCCAGGTAGTCGTAGGTGTTCAGTTGCCTGTCCTGCCGGCCGCAGCCTTTGGCACATAGCCCCCGGCCGGGGCCGCCTGTCTTGAATTGTCCGTCCATATTCCGTATTCTGATTTTTTTTGTTATTGAATGAGCAGCACGGCCATTTTGAGTGCAAGGTCGAAGAACACGAATTTCGCGTTCACGTTTTGCCCGATGTCGCGCTGCGCCGTTTCCAGTTCCTCCATGATGCTTTGCACGTTCCGTTCGTTGACAAAACGTGCGAAGTTCCTGGTGAAGGCCTCTTCCTCCGCAGTCATGCCGCAGAGCGCGGGCAGGCGGAAGTTGTAGGCGAAGCTCTCCCTCGTCATCCGCTGGCAGTAGTCCAGGAAGTCTTTCTGCCTCTCCCGTCCCATGGCGGCCATCTGTTCGCTCCAACGGCGCAGGTCTTTGGCCTTGCGCTGGTAGGCCAGGCGCATGAGCATGATGAAAAGGTCGAGGAAGAGCCCTTGGTCGCGCCGGGTGTCGAGCAGTTTCAGTGCCGCCGTGAAGTTTCCCCGTGCAGCCCGTATTGCGGTTGCCGTGTCGCGTCCGGGGCAGGTTTGTGCCAGTGCCGCCGCCATGTCGGCCGTTTCTACTCCTTTGACTTCGATGCATTGGGTGCGGCTCAGTATGGTGGGCAGGATTTTTTCCGGCTCGTTGCTGGCCATCAGGAAGTGGGTTTTCTCCGGAGGCTCCTCGAGGAGTTTGAGGAGCTTGTTGGCACATTCGGCGTTCATCCGCTCCGGCAGCCATATGACCATCACTTTCCGTCCGCCCATGGCGGGCTTCAGGGCCAGTTTGCGTCCTATCTGTGCGGCTTCTGCGGCATAGATGAGGGGCTGCCCGCCCGTGCCTCCCATGTCGGCGGTCCAGTCTTCCAGGTCGAAGTAGAGCCCGTTTTCCAGGCGTTTCCGCCAGGCGTCCAGATAGGTGTCGGACACGCTGTGCTCGGCCGTCTTGCAGCGCGCTACGGGAAACACGAAGTGCAAGTCGGGATGGGCGAACCGCATGGAAAGGCGGCAGGCCGGGCATTCCCCGCAGGCGTCGCCTTCCGCCGGTTGCCGGCACAGCAGCCATTGGGCCAGCGATATGGCCAGGGCCAGTTTGCCGCTTCCCGCCGGGCCGCAGAGCATCAGGGCGTGGGGCAGCCGCCCGGCCCGTGCTTCTTCGAGCAGGTGGCGTTTGGTCTCCGTCTGTCCTATGACTTGGGCGAACATGGGCGTGCGGTCAATAGATTTGCCGTGCGATGTCGCGGATGCTCTCTGCGGCCGACACGGTGTAGAAGTGTATTCCCGGCACGCCGTGGGCCATGAGCTCGCGGCATTGGGCCACGGCCCATTCCGCGCCTGCCTGCCTGACGTCGGCGTCGGTCTTGCAGCGTTGCAGTTCCAAGGCCAGCGGTTGGGGCAGGTCGCAGTGGAACGTGCGGGGCACCACCGTGAGTTGTGACAGTTTGGTGAGCGGCTTGATGCCTGGCACGATGGGGATGCCCACGCCGGCCTCCCGCGCGCGGCGCACGAAGTCGAAATACTTCGCGTTGTCGTAGAAGAGTTGGGTCACGGCATAGCCCGCTCCCATTTCCTCTTTCTGCTTCAGCACTTCCAGGTCGGCTTCCGGGTTGGGGGCTTCTTCGTGCTTTTCCGGATAGCATGCCACGCCGAAGGAGAATGGCGTGCCGGGCGACTTGATGGGCGACCCGTCTTCGAAATGCCCGCCGTTGAACCGGTTGATCTGGCCGATAAGCCCCATGGCGTGCGAGTGGCCGTCGCCCGTGGGGCGGAATTGCGGGTCTTCCTTGGCTTTGTCGCCGCGCAGGACGAGCAGGTCGGTCAGGCCGAGAAATTGCAGGTCGAGCAACATGTATTCCGTGTCCTCGCGGGTGTAGCCGCTGCAGAGCACGTGGGGCACCACGTGGAGGTCGTAGCGCTGCCGGATGGCGGCGGCCACGGCGATGGTGCCCGGCCGGCGGCGTACGCGCACGCGCTGCACGGTGCCGTCGCCCAGGTCGCGATAGACATACTCGCTGCGGTGGTTGGTGATGTTGATGTAGGCCGGCTTGAATTCTTTCAGCATGTCAATGGTGCGGAACAGTTGTTCCGTGCCGGCCCCTTTGAGCGGGGGAAGCACTTCGAAGGAAAAGGCCGTGCCTTCGTGGCGTTGGAGCGATTCTATGACGTTCATGTTCTGTGATTCTTTGTGGAGCCGGATTTTTCGGCATATGATTCAGGCAAAGTTAAGAAAAAAAAAGCAGCTTTCGTCCATCTTCCTTCATTTTTATGTGTGCGGGGCAATATTGTCCTAAATAAAGATGAAGAAATAAAGAAAGGAAGTAGCCACAAAGGAGCAAAATGTCTATCTTAGTGGA
>CALUNJ010000081.1 GCA_944321975.1 uncultured Paraprevotella sp. | reverse complement strand
TCCATAAACTGGGTTACAGAACGTACCAAACAGCTTAAAAATGTAGGCTAAATTGGGAACGTTAAACTGGACACCCTGTCAATTTATATTATGCTGATATTCATCATAATAAGCAGCTTTGTTATTACTTTATGCCGCACAATGGAAACGCTTTTACTGACTATCATATATTCATTTATAAATTATTGATGACAGCTGGCGTCCGTTTTTTGAACATCGAACAGTATTATCACTATGAAATAGAAGCATACCATAATGTTGATGACTTAATTATCGACAGAAGAGACAACCAGATTGGCAATTCGTCAAATAATTCTTCATATGTGTCAAAGTCAACGGATAGCATACAGATATATGCTAAGACATATGGGGCGAGCAAATATGAATCAACACTTTTGGCTATTGCCGTCTCTCGTATTGCAGACAGACCGATTGAACTATATAATATATGTGAAAAAGATTTGAAGAAACTGCCACAAGCTTCTATTAACACTATAGAAGCCTTAGGCAATATATCCTTGTATTATACGACATTGTTTCTTGATAAACATCTATCTGTAGATGAATCCGAAAGAATTAAATTACGCTCTGCGTCGTATCTCTATAATTTATATAACAGGTTAGGATATAAAAAATGTGCACTGTGTAGCTGCGAAATACCTGAAATCATACAAGGAGCGCATATTTGGGGAGTTTCACAAATTTCCCGTTGCAACCACTTAGACGAAGAAACCAAATTTTCACATGCTATAAGCGGGAATAATGGTTTGTGGCTTTGCCAAAACCACCACAAATTATTTGATTCTAATATTATTATGATTGACTGCAATGGCCATGTCAGAATAAAAGATGGTTTGGCCGCAAAAGATATTGCATTTCTTAGAACTACCACCTTTAAAAACTCATTGGATAAATTAATACTAAATGATGATTTTAGATGGTATATTTCAAAGAGAAATGAAGAACTTGATTTGGAGCATTCGCATGAATTGGCTGTATGAGACTACTGCAAAACGTCACTTGTTTTTCGGTTCGACAAAAATCAAGCTAAGGAACAGTCTTAAAAGGCATAATTGAAAAACTCAGATTTTACCATTCGACGTTGGAGTTGCAGGTCACCAAAACTTAAATTGGGCGTTTTTGCTCGTTTCATGCCTTAAAGATACAAAAAAATCCGCTAATGGCCAATGCCTTTTACCGGAGTTTTGCAGGGAGTCCAAGGAGCGGGGACGGGTGCCGCTTGAAGGGGACTTCCTTCGGCGGCACTACTCATGGTGATACGGCTCGTGGTGGAGGATGGTTTGCGCCCGGTAGATCTGTTCGGCGAAAATGAGGCGGATCATTTGGTGGGAGAAGGTCATGCGCGACAGTGAGAGCTTGTCGGCAGCCGCGGCATGGACGCGGGGCGAAAAGCCGTAAGGCCCGCCCACCACGAATACCAGTCGTTTCGGGCCGGCCGACATCTTTTTTTCCATCCAGGCGGCAAACTCCATCGAGCGGTATTCCCGCCCGTGCTCGTCCAGCAACACGATGTGGTCGCCCGCCTGGAAGGCTTTCAGCAGCAGGTCGGCTTCCTTCTCCTTTTGCTGTTCTTCCGAGAGGCTTTTGGTGTGGCGCAGTTCCGGGATGACTTCAAGGTCGAAAGGGAGATAGTGGCGGATGCGGCGGGCATACTCCTCGATGCCGGCCGCGAAATGCGGGTCGGTCGTTTTTCCCACGACAAGCAGGCAGATTCTCATGTTTTGCTCCCGGCCTTTCTTATTTCTTGTTCAGGATGACCAGTGCGCCGATGACTCCGGGAATCCATCCCGCAAGGGTGAGGATCAGCACGATGAGCACGGAGCCGCATCCCTTGTCGATGACGGCCAAGGGCGGGAAAATGACGGAGAGGATGACTCTGAAAACAGACATAGGCAAAAAGATGTTTTTTTTCGATGAGTGTGATGTGCATTTACAGGAAGTGTCCGGGTCAGAACCGGAGGGCACAGGTCGCCTTTTGGGCTTCCCGGAATTCGGCCACGAGCCGTTGCACGATGTCGCCCGCAGGCCGGATGGCCTCTACGGCCGACGCGACTTGCCCGATTTCCAGCTCCCCCTGTTCCGTGTCGCCTTCGAAAATGCCCCGTTTCGAGGCGGCTTTTCCTACGATGGCGCGCAGCTCGTCGGCTTCCGCGCCGCGTGCCTCCGCCTCGGCCACCTGCCGGTAGAGCGCGTTGCGCACGAGCCGCGTGGGCGCGATTTTCTTGAGGCATAGCATCGTGCCGCCCTCTTCCAGCGACAGGCAACGCCGCTTGAAGGCTTCCGAGGCGGAACTTTCCGCCGAAAGGGCAAAGATCGTCCCCGCCTGCACGCCTTCGGCGCCCAGGGCCATGGCGGCCAGCATGGCCGCCCCGCTGCCGATGCCGCCGGCGGCCAGGAGCGGGAGCGTGGTGGCGCGGCGCACTTGCGGGATCAGGGCCAGCGTGGTGGTCTCTTCGCGCCCGTTGTGCCCTCCGGCCTCAAAACCTTCGGCCACCACGGCGTCCACCCCGGCTTCCTCACATTTCCGCGCAAACAGGCTGCTCGCCACCACGTGGGCCACGGTGATGCCCGCGTCGTGCAGTTTCGGGGTGAATTTCTTCGGACTGCCGGCCGAGGTGAACACGATGCGCACGCCTTCCTCGATCAGGATGTCCATCAGGCGGTCTATTTCGGGGTACATCAGCGGCACGTTCACGCCCCAGGGCTTGTCGGTGGCTGTCTTCATCTTCCGGATGTGTTCCACGAGGGTTTCCGGGTGCATGGAACCCGCGCCGAGCAGGCCGAGTCCGCCCGCCTGGCTCACGGCGGCCGCCAGCCGCCAGCCGCTGCACCACACCATGCCGCCTTGCACGATGGGGTAGCGTATGCCGAAAAGTTCACATATTCTGTTCATGGGGACGGAGGGTTGGTTTATCCATTTTTCAAAGATACGGAAAAATGCCGTAGGATGCCCTTTGTGCAAACAGACTTTCTTATTTCTAAAATATATTTAACTATACTTCCACCACGCGCCAACGGTTGCCGTAGTGCGTGTGAACTTTCTGCACCCCCAGGCGGGAGAGGGCCTGCGCCAGTTTCATCAGGTTCATGCCGGCCGTCGTGCCCGGATGCCGCCGCCTCAGCCGGGCGAAGATCTCCGGCAGCGGGAGGAGCGCGGCTTTCTCGTGGGGCGCGGCCGGGCGGTAGGTGTGGCGCACCACCTCTTCGGCCGGCTCCACCCGGTAGAAGGCCGCGTTGCGCACCCGCAGCGCGTTTTCCTCTCCCGGCGAAAACCAGTGGCGTTCGCCCCTGAGGAGTTCCGCCTTCAGTTGCGCGTAGACTTGCGCGTGGTCGATGCCCGTGCTGTCGATGGGACGCTCCACGCGCACGCAGATGAAGCGGCGGCTGCCGGAAGGGTCGGAGAGCAGTTCGCGGGAGTTGGAGGTGCCGATGAAGGCGGCGATGCGGGGCAGGGCGCAGGCGTGCCGCTGATAGGCCTTGCGCAGGTTCAGGGCCGACAGTTGCATGAGGTTCTTCAGCAGCGGGTGCTTCCGTGGCGGGATGCGGTCGAACTCGTCGAGGTTGAGCAGCCCCATCTCCACCAGCTGCCGTTCCACCCGGTCGGGACGCGCCAGGTCCACGTTGTCCGTGTAATAAGCCTGCAGTTCCGGCGGCATGAGGGCGCGGCAGAACGTGGACTTCCCCATCCCCTGCGCGTCGCTGACGAGCAGCGGGGCGACGCACTGGGCGTGCAGCCCGTCGGAGACACCGGCCCATTGCGCGGCCACGCCGAGCATCCAGCGGTGGAAAGCCTGCGCCCACCACGGCTCGCCGCAGACCCGTGCGGCCAGGTCGCGCAGCCGGTCGCGCCCGTCCCATTCCGGCAGCCGGTCGAAGTAGCGGCGGAAGGGATGGTAGCCTGCCACGTGGGCGGAACCCACCAGGCGCGCCACGTCCCGGTCCCAGCAGTTCACGCCCGCGCGGTGCGCCTCCACGCAGAGGGCGTTCAGGTCCCGTTCCGTGGCAAGGCGAAAGGAATCGTTCTCTGCCTCGCCCAGGCGGCGGAACTCCGTGGCTTCCGTCAGCAGGTTGAAGCGGAATTCGTAGCGTGCCGCGAGAAACGCCTCAAGCTCCGTTTCCATCCGCGCCGCGGGAGTCTGCGCCGCGCTTGTCCCCGTGCCGGCCTTTTTCTCCGGCGGCGTGCGCCGTGCGCCGGCTTCCGCTCGGGGCGGAGCCGTTCTCTTCGCTTTCCACCGCGCCACGGCACGGCGGACCATCTGTCTCCAATTCAACTGCATAGGCTGTGTGTTTGATGTTTTTCCACCGGCAAAGATACAACATGAAAAGCCCTTTGTCAAGTCATTCACCGTAACGTGTTGTAAACCAAATGAATTGGCGATTTGTTAAAAACTGTTTTGTTCCGTCCGCTTCCTCTTCCGGTGAACCTTTGGTGAAGGGCTTTCCCCTCCTCCCTTCACCTTAACCGATTGAAAAATAGAGAGAATGAATACATGAATCCACTTTTTCAGTTTTATGAGGAACAGGAGAGGGGCGCGCCCCGCACTTCTTCGTTCTCCATCTCCCACCCGCCTTCAGTCATTTTACCTCAAGCGAATCTTTCCGCCCTCTCTTGCGACCAGATCCTTTTTCTCAAGTCGAAAATACGGGAAGGCAGGAAGCGGAAGGGCCACCCGCCCGTGGCTTCCTTTCCAAAATTTTTAAAAGAGGAAAAGGAAGACAGGCTATTTCCGCTTTTTCTCGTCTAAATGTAGTAAAAAGTGGCTTTTATGAAAACTCAAGGAAATGAGTTTATGAGAATAAATAAAAATATAGATAAAATGATTTGATTGTTAGAAAAAAAACACTATTTTTGTGGTGGATATATTCTTTTGTCCAGACAAGAATGCTTCTGAGGCTTGGAATGATGTCTTATGAGAGATGCACGGCCTTTGGATAAGTATATTTCCCACACTTAATATTTGCGTATGGCTTGTAATGGGGCTGAAACAGATATTTCTGCACCATAATAATTGAAATTGTTAACGTTAAATGAAATTTAGAATGAGCAAGACGACACTTACATCGGTTTTTCGCCAATCTCAAGAAAAATTGAGGGAGGATTTGAAGGGGTTGAAGTTTCCAAAAGATTATGCGGAACTTCAAAAAATTATCAATCTGCACATAGAAAAACTTTTGGCATCGGATAATGATTTCCGAAATTCACTCAATGCGTCTGATGCAGAACTGTTAAGTCATGCGTTGCGGATGTCTTTGGCTTTTCAAAAGCTCTCGCTGTCAGGTAGTATGAATTTTAAGGCAATGTCGGTACAGACCGCCTATGAAGTGGATCAATCATCCGATAAAAATGATGTGGTAGAAGATGTGCTTTCTCTGTTGCCGACCGTTATCTGTGCTTTTATAAATCCTTGGCTGTCGGTGGCAGTTGGCGCAGGTACCGTTGGTTTTAAGAAAATGTATAAACGAAATGGTAAAATATATGCGGTAAATATAAGGGAAGTAAAAAAGGATATTTCCAGGGATATTACAGACAAGGAAATTCAATTGATTTTGTCCGGTATAGAGTCTTTGTGTGTAGAGATTGACGAGATAATTTCCAGTATACAGGCTGACCGGAAAGATATTCTTTCTCAGATGCAATATAAGATAGATGAGCGTAATCTTGAAAGGCTTTACCCTCAACTCCTTAATTCTCTTCAATATCTTATTATGGAAGATATGAAAAATGAGAAAAAGAGTCCCATAATTCAAAATATGATTTTTGTATTGCAAGGATATGGATACGAGGTGGTTGAATATTCTAAGGAGACCACGGGGTTCTTTGTCAAAAAAATCAATCCCAACGTTTCCGAAGAGACAATGTATTTGCCGGCTATCGTCAAGGAGACAGAAGGGGGTAAGACAATTGCGGTTCAAGGGATAGTTTATGTTCCTAAGGTTTAAGTTATATTTTGCTTGTGAAATCTTAATTTTGTTGTATGAAACAGGTTACAAATACTACGGAATTTATTATCGGTATAGACTTTGGGCATGGAGAGACTTCTGCGTCCTATCATGGGTTGCACGATAAGACTGATTTTAAAGACTTAGAGATATTGCCGGGTAAAAAGGTTATACCATCTGCTGTTGCAATCCTTGAAGACGAAGGCAGGGAGAAGATCTGTGTAGGGGAAGCGGCAGTCGCTAATGCAGGCATTGCGAAAGATTTTCAAATCTCCTTTAAAAAGCGTCCTTCGGAAATGAACAAGGTGGAGCGGAAACGAATGGTAGCCTTTATGAAAGGGGTATATGCGGGAATTTTGGATAAGCATCCTGATTTCGTACACCGGGAACATGTGGTATATATTGCTCGTCCCTCACAAAGCGTGTGGGATGCCGAGGAAAGAGCGTATATTCAAATCGCGGAGGAGGCCGGATTGCCGGTGGCCGGCATACAGAAAGAATCCAGGGCAGCTTACTTTCGTGCAAGGACTCAAGGTGGCAATAAAATCGATAGTTATGTAAAAGAGGGAGTTCTTATTGTGGATTTTGGTTCCAGTACCATAGATTTTACTTATTTGAATGCCCGTCTTACTAAACCTATTGATGATGGTCGTCCCTTGGGAGCCAATGAAGTGGAAATGGCTTTGATGAAATATGCGATGGAGCATCCGACACCGACAGATAATGTTATAGGCGAATTCGCGTATAGGTTTGGGTGGAATAGGGAATCTATACCTTATAATCAAATGCTTTTTGCATTTCGCAAAGCTAAAGAAGGATTCTATTCTAATATGGCACAACCAAAATTTAGTATAGCGTTGGATTATTTTGATCTTACCTCCTCAGAAAAAGATCCTTTAGAGGGTTATGGCGGATTCTCTATTAATAGGAATGATGTAAACAAAATTTTGAGCAAGGAGGGGTATATAAACCGGGTTAAAGACGCTGTTAAGGTTTTTAAAGAGGAAAGGTTGAAAGGACAGAAAGTAGCTTTGGTTTATCTCACTGGTGGGGCTTCCCGTATGGATTTCGTACGTGAAACTTTTATGGAAATGTTTAACCTGGATAAAGTACATTGCCCATCAGATGACAATCCGTCACTTATTGTGTCTCAGGGAGTTGCAAATTTGAGCTATGCAGATATTAGAACAGAAGGAAAAGCGGACGAATTGAAGCGGGAAGCGCAAGAAATTATATTGGCTTATGGTTGGGAAAATGCCCTTAAGCAAATTATTTGGGAAAGCGTCAAGAACAGCATCATAGGCAAAGCCAAGATGATTATGCAAAATTACAGGGATGGTATCATAGGTGAGTATTTGGAATTGAAGGATGAAAAAACGCCAGCAGGAGAATATGTGGGAATGCAGCCGGGTAAATCGAAAAATGGCTTTACACTTATTCGGAATATAAGGGCACTAAATGAACGCTTCCTTTTGTGCTTTAATGATTTTGTACGGACAGATTTCGTTTCCGAGTGTGAAAGTATAATCACTAAAAACCTTATTGATTCTGTTGTTGAAGTCATCAAAAATAAATTTTCTGAATTTGAGTATACTTCTTCTATGACAAAACATCTAAAACTTTCTGGACTTTCAGCCAAATTAACTCAAAATGGTGCAAGGAGGCTTTCGGAAAGGTTCACAGATGGGGAGGGATGCATCATCTATGAAGCCGTTAAGTCGTGTTATCCGGGTGGTGCAATGGTTGGATGGAATCTTCATAAGGATAGATGGGATAGTGATCGCAAGCAGCATTATGATTATTATACGGCTCATTATGAAAAAATATTCCCGAATGGAAATGATGCGTTCCCTGCGGACTATTTATGGAATCGAAACTCTTGGGCAGAATTCTTGGAAAAGGAAGTTGTTATTTCTGGAATTGATTCAGCTAAGCAGCAAACGATGGCTTATGTCAATGATTTGATTGATGACTATATTAGTTATGCACGGCTCGCCCAATTTCTTGTGTGATTAATTTGTAGTATTTATGGTACAATTTTGATGAAGTATATGCCAGAACAACAATATCTTACTCAAGCACAGTATGCAGAAAATGTACTTGCGGCTTCTATGATGTCGCAAACATTGAATTGTTGCATAGAAAAGAAATATTTGGATTCTATTTCGAGAGACGATTCTTTAGTGGAAATCGTTTGTTCGAATGCGTCGAAAGAGATCTATAAACATATTTCATGGTTAAAGGTGATTCAGGTGGGCAAACCTATAAATAATACCATAACATCTTGTTTTGGTTATATGCAAAAGATTTTGCTATCGTGTGCATTGCCTGAAACACAATTGACATTCCTTGTTGTTGGAGATGGTAAAACCAATGATCTTTACATTGGGCTGAGAGATGAGAGTGGAAAAAGTAGGCGTATGTCGTCGTCGGTTTCCGCTTTGAATAATTTTGCCAAGGTCTGTTGGCCGGGTCTCCAGTTTGAACAATTTGATAAGGATGACAAGAAACTAAGAGAACATTTTGCTACAACTTATCATTCAATACAAGCCATTACGGGGATTCCTACATTGGCCGATAAAGGTCAAGCCATCGGTACGGTTGAACATTTGATTGGAGGGCTTCGCGGTCAAAAGTATGCCTATTTGGTGACTGCTACTCCGGTAAAGAATGATCGGTTGGATGCTTTGTTGAATCAGTGCAGAGAAATGGGTGGGCAAATAGAGTCTGTCAAGTCAATTAATATCTCACAATCTGTGCAAGAAGGTTCATCCGTAGCGCATACGGAAGGGCATTCCAAATTTGAAAACTGGAGCCATCAGGAGAGCGAAACACAAAAGGATTTCAAAAAGGGGTTGGGGGCGGCAATGCTTGGTGCCGGAGTGTATATGGCGGCCGGTCTATTTTTCCCTCCTGCTTTGGCAATACTTCCTGGACTTGAGAAAGCGTTGGATGGTGCCTTGTTGTCAAGTAATCCATTGGCTACGTTCTTGGGGTTGTCCGGAGTTTCTGGTATGAATATATTAACTGGATTTGTTCCTCAAAGAACTTCAGGCCGCACTTATACCGAAGGTGTGTCAGAACAAATTTCAGATACAACGACCTATTCCAAAAGTATGACGGAAGGGTTAAGCAAGACGTTGGTGAACAAACATGCTGAAGCTGCGGCACAAAAATTGGATTCTTATGCAAAAAGGTTAGAGATGGCGAAAACTACAGGAGCTTGGAATGTGCAATGCATGCTTCTCACCGAACAACCTAATCCCTCTTTTTCATGGCAGTTAAAATCAATACTTAGCGGAGAGGACTCTATGCTTGAACCCATCCGTATTCACGATGTTTCTGCTGTTGTTGAAGGTAAAGGAACGGCAAATCCTCCACATCTTTTGGTAAAATTTAAGGATAATCCTAATTTTTTCCATCATCCTTTTGGGGATGACTTTTCTCAGCTCCAAACCCTTTTGACCACACGCGAGCTGTCTGCGCTAATCAACCTTCCGCTCCATTCGGTGCCGGGTATAAGCGTTGTGGAAAGTGCGCCCGAATTTATATTGACTCCCCAACATTTAGCTTCCTCCAAAAAGGCGTTGGAAATAGGAAAGCTTCTCTATGGTGGAAGCAGTAGCGAGATACCAGTCAGTCTTCCGCTTGACACATTGAGCCGTCATTCGTTGGTGTGTGGTGTGAATGGTAGTGGGAAAACAAATACGGTGTTGAGCGTGCTTGATGGGTTCATGAAACACGATCGCCCATTCTTAGTGATAGAACCGGCCAAAACTGAGTATGTGGATTGGGCTATCGAATATAACAAAACGGTCAGCGATCCCAAAAAGCGAATCAAGATTTTCATTCCCGGTTGTGAATACTATGCAAAGGGCAAACTTGCTCCTGAGAAATTGCGTCTCAATCCTTTTGAAGTGATTGACTTGGGTGGAAATGAAAAGCGAGTGCTTTCACATATTGACCGTTTAAAAGCTAGTTTTGCCGCCGCTTTCCCGATGCAAGACATTCTTCCGGTTGTGGTGGAGCATCTTCTCTATGAACTCTATACAGAGGTTTGCCCTATGATAGACAAGGACGATTCGCGGTATATGAAGAAAGGCACACCCATGTTGTCGAACATTAATAAGCTGTTCATAAAGGATTTGATGTCTAATATAGGATATGCTCAGGAGAATACGCAGAACATCTCGGCTGCACTGCGAACTCGCTTTAATAGCCTAAAGTTCGGATGGAAAGGAGAAATGCTGAACAATCCGCACCTTATGGACATGGAGTGGTCGGACTTGTTTGGAACGCCATGTGTTGTAAACCTCTCTTATTCAGGGGATGACCAAGACAGGGCATTTATAATGTCTTTGCTTCTTCAGTTCTTGTATGAATATCGCATAGCAGAAACAGAAACGGCGAACTATTCGTTCAACGATAATGTGTGTCGCCACCTTGTTGTGATAGAAGAGGCACACAGAGTGATGGGTGCTTGCCCCGACCCAAGGTTGCCGCAATACCGCTCTGCGCAAATGTTTAGTAATTTTTTGTCTGAAGTTCGAGCATATGGACAAGGAATGATGGTTGTGGACCAAGTTCCTTCTCGCCTTATTGAAGATGCGATTAAGAATACAAATGTAAAAATTGTACATAAATTGGTCGCTGCTGATGATTCTTCAACCATCGCAGAGTGTATCGGTTTGACACCAGAGGAGCAGAAAGTGATTCCAAAACTTGCCATCGGACAAGCTGTGCTTGCAGGATTCAATTCAGCGGATGTGATGTCGCCAGATAGTGCGGCCATTTATCTTGCTCAAATAAATAAAATGAAGTGATTATGGCATTTACAGGTAAAGCTTATTTCACATTCCCGGATGGGAAGGTGTATGAGGGAGATTTTGAGAACGACCTGCCCAATGGGGTCGGATGTATGACATTCCCCAATGGAGACACATACGATGGACATTGGAAGAACGGTAAAATGGAAGGACATGGGACCTATCGTTTCTTCGACTTGCGTCGTGACCGTTTTTGTGGTTACTACGAAGGATTTTTTCGTGACTCTCAGTTTGACGGTTGGGGTAAGAGGGAATATGCGAACAAGGCTAAATATTGTGGCCGCTGGCAACACGGGAAAAAAACGGGCGAAGGACAGATCCTTTTCGACACAGGTGATTCTTTTTCGGGCATTTGGGAAGAAGATGTTTTAAAAGAGGGGTTTGTTAGCTTTGCTGACGGGTCTACATATAGCGGACATCTGAAGGATTATCGTTTCATGGGGTTCGGCACCTATATGCGTCCTGACGGCATCATTCTTCAGGGAGAATGGGATGGCGCAGTTTTGGTCAAGGGCGTTGAGATTTCAGCCAATGGTGACATCAATGAGGTCGAGGAGAACAAAAAAATATGGTAAAAGATATGCCTAAATTGACGAAAGCCATCATCCTTCTGATCACGTATGACTGCAATCTGCGCTGTTCCTATTGTTATGAGCCTAAAAAAGCCCAT
>CALUNJ010000080.1 GCA_944321975.1 uncultured Paraprevotella sp. | reverse complement strand
GGAGGTTCCCAGCAGATTCGAACTGCTGTAGACGGTTTTGCAGACCGTTACCTAGCCACTCGGTCAGGGAACCATTTAGGCTTCCGGAAGAGGTTCCCAGCAGATTCGAACTGCTGTAGACGGTTTTGCAGACCGTTACCTAGCCACTCGGTCAGGGAACCATTTCCGTTTTGTGACTGCAAAGGTACAACTTTTTTTCGATTTACAAACTATTTGCGAAGATTTTCCTCTTTTTTCGTGCAGTTTTGCTTTTTGGCCGATTGTGAGGGGCGTTTCATTCCCCTCAATTTGCAGTCGGCAGTGCAGGAGGCGCAAGATGAATATTTCTCAGGACGGCGCATGATGAGGTAGCCTTGACGTATGACATAGCAAAAGGCCAGGGCGATGATGAAATATGCCAGATAATCGTGCCACATGTGCAAGTGTGATTTAAACCTATGTGGGCAAAAGTAGTGCAAAAAAGGGATGCGTCCCACCCCGGAGGCGGATTATTTTCTCTTTTTTGAATTTATTATGAAAAGGGCTTGTCTTCTGAGGGAAAGAAAGTGGTGTGGGGAATGAAAAATGTGGAGTTTATTCCGTATCTTTGTGTGCCGGATTGACCTCCAGGTTAGTATTGCCGCAGGAATGGGTCATGAAGGGAAACGAACAAAGTCCAGACATGGTACAAGAAAACCATTTATGTGAGAAAATGATGCGCACCATCCGCGAGCATGACCTTTTCGATGCTGACGACAAGGTCTTGGTCGGCGTAAGCGGAGGGGCTGATTCCGTGGCATTGCTCCTGTTGCTCCGCCAGTCCGGATTGCATTGTGAGGCGGCCCATTGCAATTTCCATTTGCGCGGGGAAGAGTCCGGCCGTGATGAAGAGTTTGTCCGGAGCTTGTGCCGGGATATTTCCGTGCGGTTGCACGTGGCGGATTTCGACACGCGGGCTTATGCGGGCAAGCACGGCGTCAGCATAGAGATGGCGGCCCGCGACTTGCGCTACGGCTATTTTGAGCGGTTGCGAGAGGAGTGGCATTTGGACAAAATAGCCGTGGCCCATCACCGGAACGACAATGTGGAAACCATGTTGTTGAACCTTATACGCGGCACGGGGCTGAAGGGCTTGTCCGGCATGGATTACCGGAACGGGTATGTAGTGCGTCCGTTGTTGGATGCCGGCCGGGAGGAAATAGAGCGATATCTTTCCGAAAAGGGGCAATCCTATGTGACGGACAGCACGAATCTGGAGACAGACGCGGTGCGCAACAAGATACGCCTGGAGTTGTTGCCCAAGATGCAGGGCATCAATCCCAGTATCTTTGAAACATTGCAGGGAACCTTGCAGCGTGTGGCTGACGCTGCTGTCTTATATAAGGTGGCCGTGGAAGAGATGCGCGGGAAGGTGGAATGCGGGAACAGCATAGACACGAAAACGCTGAGGCGGCTTCCGGCTCCGCGGGCCATTCTCTTTGAAATATTGTCGGGGTATGGTTTCAACGGTTCACAGGCGGGGGAAATCTACGACCGTCTTGATGGAGGGCCCGGGAAGGTGTATGAAAGCCCCGGATGGTATTTGTTGCGCGACAGGGGGCGGTTGTTGCTTCGGCGCAAGGACGAGACTTATGCCTGCCTGTGCGACGTGTTGCCCTTGGAGGGGTTCGTGCAGGTGGCTCCTGACGTGGATTTCGAGATCCGCCGGATACACTGCACGGAAAATTTCGACGTTCCCCGGGAAAAATCCGTTGTTTGCCTGGATCTGGACAAACTGGCCTATCCCATCACGGTTCGTTTGGCGCAGGAGGGAGACCGCTTTGTCCCTTTCGGGATGCAAGGCGAGAAACTGGTGAGCGACTATCTGACGGACCGGAAAAAGAATTTGTTCGAGAAAGAACGCCAGTTGGTCGTGTGCAGTGGAGGCGTGATCGCTTGGCTGGTGGGGGAACGGCCCGATGAACGTTTCCGGATAGACCGTCATACCACACGGGCTTTGCTCATACGGTGCCAGGCCCATCGGGCGGTGTCGCCTTTTTCATGACGGAGGGGAGGCATGTTGTCCATTCTGATTCCTACTTATAATTATATCTGTGTCAAATTGGTGTCCGACTTGCAGCGGCAAGCCGCACGGTTGGGTTGCCCCTATGAGATATTGGTGGCTGACGATGGTTCTGAAGAAAAATACAAGGGGGAGAACCGCAAGATAAACCGCATCCCGTGTTGCAAATACATCGAACTTCAGGAGAATGTGGGACGTGCGCGAATCAGGAACATTTTAGGCCATCAGGCACGCTATGGCTACTTGTTGTTTATCGATTGCGATGCCGCCGTGGTCGACGAGAAGTTTCTGCGCAATTATATGGATGTGCGCAGGAATGCCCCCGTGATTTATGGCGGACTGGTGCATCCGGCCCGCTTGCCCGCCCCGGAACTGGCGTTGGCGTATTATTATGAGAAACACGCCGAACCGCGGTTTACGGCCGAAAAACGGGCTCGCCGTCCCTATGAAGTCTTTCGCACGTTCAATTTCATGATCATGCGTGAAACATTCTTGAAACACCCTTTTGATGAAACCATTGTGCGTTACGGGCATGAGGATACGCTGTTCGGAAAGTCACTTAAGGACGACGGAATCCCTATCTTGCACATTGACAATCCCTTGATGAATTGCGGACTGGACAAAAGTTCAAGGCTGCTGCGCAAGACGGAGGAGTCGCTTCGGACGCTCTATGCGCTTCGCGAAAAGTTGGAAGGTTGTTCCGGCGTGTTGCGGGTGTATGCCGTTTTGGAACGTATGAAGATGACGGGATTGGTTCGCCTGTTGTTTCGCATGACGCGTCCGGTGCTTCGAAAAAACCTTGTAGGGAAGCACCCCAGTTTGTGGGCTTTCGGTATTTATAAAATCGGTTATTACTGTTGTTCCGTGCCGCGTGAGGAGCGTTCTTTGCGCAGGTCTTGAGGACCTTGCGTGGGAATCTCCGCCCGTTGGGGATGCACGTGGAGAGAAAGAAGCCTCCACGCTCTTGTCCTTGAAGGAAAGCATGTGGCGGGATAGGACAAAATCGCCTCAAGAGGAACGGAAAATCCTCTCTTGAGATTCACATTTTTTTCTCAAGCCAAAAAAATGTGAATCGCTTGAGAAAAATCCGTGTGTTTCAGGAGACTTTTTATTCCGTTGATTATTAATAAGATGTAATCATTCGGTGAACTACAGGCTTGGAACCTCGCATATACAACAATAGCGGCTGTCACTATGAATCCAATAGTTACAGCCGCTATTTGTTTGAATATGGATTTACGTCCTTCAATAAGCAAACAAGGGGTAGTCTGCCATGAGGGCATTTACCTGGCTGCGCACGGCAGAGATGGCTTGTTCGTCTTCCGGAGCATCCAGCACTTTTTCAATCAGCTCGGCAACGACCACCATCAGGTCCTCTTTTGCCCCCCGCGTGGTGATGGCGGGTGTGCCCAGACGGATGCCGGACGTTTGAAATGCACTGCGCGTATCGAACGGAACCATGTTCTTGTTTACCGTGATGTCGGCTGCCACCAAGGCCTTTTCCGCAATTTTCCCGGTAAGTTCCGGATATTTGCTGCGGAGGTCAACCAACATGGAGTGGTTGTCCGTTCCGCCGCTTACGATGTCGAAACCCCGTTTCATCAGTTCGTCGGCCAATACTTTTGCGTTTTTCTGCACTTGTTTTGCCCATTCCTTGAATTCCGGCTGCAGGGCCTCATGAAAAGCCACAGCCTTTGCGGCGATGACATGTTCCAAGGGGCCGCCTTGAATGCCCGGGAACACGGCGCTGTTGAGCAATTGGCTCATTTTTTTGATTTCCCCCTTTGGCGTTTTCAGCCCCCACGGGTTTTCAAAATCTTTTCCCATCAGGATGATGCCTCCACGCGGGCCGCGCAGGGTCTTATGGGTGGTAGAGGTCACGATATGGGCGTATTTCACAGGGTTTTTCAGCAATCCGGCAGCGATCAGTCCGGCAGGATGAGCCATATCAACCATGAAGATTGCACCTACTTTGTCCGCGATCTCGCGCATGCGTTCATAGTCCCATTCGCGGCTATAGGCAGATCCGCCTCCGATAATCATTTTGGGCTTATGTTCCAAAGCCAGTCTCTCCATCTCGTCATAGTCCACGCGCCCGGTTTCTTTGTTCAGGTTATAGCCGATGGCGTGATAAAGAATGCCCGAGGTGTTCACTGGCGAACCGTGTGAAAGGTGGCCTCCGTGGTCCAGGTTCAATCCCATGAAGGTGTCTCCGGCTTTCAGGCAGGCCAAGAACACGGCGGCATTGGCTTGTGCGCCAGAGTGGGGCTGCACGTTGGCATATTCCGCGTCGAACAATTTGCAAACCCGCTCGATGGCCAGGCTTTCGACTTCGTCCACGACTTGGCATCCGCCATAATACCGTTTGCCGGGATATCCTTCGGCATACTTGTTTGTCAACCACGACCCCATGGCTTTCATGACTTCGTCGCTTACGAAATTTTCCGAAGCGATAAGCTCTATTCCCTTGAGTTGGCGTTGATGTTCCTTCTCAATCAGTTCAAAAACGGTGTTGTCTGTTTTCATTGCATTCTTACTTACTTATTATTGGTGTGTAATGTTTCTCATCTCTTTTTTTCCACGCTCCAGCCGAACTTCCCTATTTTATGCCCCAATCCGTAATAGGCGCCGTGCAGGTAGACCAAGGGGTGGCTGGCATCAAGGCGGAATTTCCCGGTGTCTTTTTCCATGTAGCGTTCATCGGCTTTGACATTCAGCACTTCAGCGATAAACATGTCGTGGCTGCCCAGCGACACGATTTCTTTTACCCTGCATTCAATGTTGAGAGGGGATTCTTCCACGACGGGGGCGGCAACCATCCGTGCTTTTCCCGGGGTGAGTTTCATTTCTTCAAACTTGCGGTAATCCCGTCCCGATTTTACGCCACACCAATCTGTGGCATAAGCCATGTCTTCGGTGGTCAGGTTCAGGACAAATTCCATGCTTTTTTTTATCAGTTCATAGGAATGCCTTTCCGGGCGCACGGAAATATAGCACATGGCGGGGTTGGTGCAGATGGTTCCCGCCCAAGCCACGGTGAACAAGTTGTAATTGTCGGGCGTGTCCCCGCAACTGACCAGGAGGGCGGGGAGCGGGTAGATCATGGTGCCAGGTTTCCAATCTTGTTTCATGAACTGTTCCTTGTTTATATCAGTTTCACGTGCTCCAGGCTGATTTCCTTGTTGCAATAGTGGCAGCGCAGCATGGCCTTTTCTCCCGAAATCACATGGAAGAGGGTTTTCATCGGCTCGTTGTTCGTGATGCATTTGGGGTTGGCGCATTTGACGATGCCGCGCAATTCATCCGGAAGCACGACTTCTTTCTTTTCTACCACTTCGTAGTCGCGGATCACGCTGAGGGTCACGTTCGGGCTTACTACGGCCAGCTGGTTTATTTCATCGTCAGAAAAGAACTTTCCTGCGATTTTGATAATGCTTTTGTGCCCCATTTTTTTGCTTCTCAGGTTATATCCTACCGTGATGGACGTCTTCATTTCTTCAAGGTGGAGAAGGTTGACCACTTCAAACAGTTTGTTGGAGGGGATGTGGTCTATCACTGTGCCGTTTTCGAGGGCGGCTACCAAAAGTTCTTGTCTCTTCATCGTACGGCTGATTTTTTATTCGATAATGGTTTGGTCGTTCATTACATCGTCCAAGGTCAGGCCCAGCACGTCGCATATCAACGCCTGCCGGGCAAACAATCCGTTGTGCGCCTGCTCGAAATAGTAGGCATGCGGGTCGTCGTCAATGGCATATTCGATTTCATTCACCCTTGGAAGCGGATGCAGGATCCGCATGTTTTCTTTGGCCTTTTTCAGCATGGGCAACTTGAGCAAATAGAGGTCTTTGACCCTTTCGTATTCCATCAGGTCCGTGAAGCGTTCTTTTTGCACGCGCGTCATATACAAGATGTCGGCATCGGCGATGGTGTCGGCCGTGAAATCCGTATGTTCCACATATTTTATGTGGTTCACGGCGCAATATTCCTTATAGACATTCGGCATCTTCAATTCTTCCGGCGCGATGAAGTGGAACGTCGGGTTGAAATGCCGCATGGCCATCAGCAGGGAATGCACTGTGCGCCCGTATTTCAAGTCTCCCACCATGTAAATTTGCAAGTCTTCCAACTTGCCTTGGGTCTTGTAGATAGAATAAATGTCAAGCATGGTTTGGGAAGGATGCTGGTTGGCGCCGTCTCCGGCGTTGATGACCGGCACGGGCGACACCTCGGAAGCATAGCGGGCCGCCCCTTCAAGATAGTGGCGCATCACGATCAAGTCGGCATAATTGCTCACCATCATGATTGTGTCTTTCAGCGTTTCCCCTTTGGTGGAGCTTGTCACCTTCGGGTCCGTGAATCCTATCACACGGGCTCCCAAGCGGTTGGCTGCTGTTTCAAAACTCAAGCGTGTTCTCGTGGACGGTTCAAAGAACAACGTGGCCACAACTTTGCCCTCCAGCAATTTGCGGTTGGGGTATTTCTCAAATTCGCCGGCCATGCGGAGCAGATACATGATCTTCTCCTTGGAAAGGTCTGCGATAGTCACCAAACTTCTGTTTTCCATTTCGGATTCTTTATGTGCGAATAAGTAGAATTTCTTTAGCTTTCAAAGTTAATAAAAAAACACGAGGCGAGCGAATGTTGCGCACTATTTTGCGAATTTTCTTTGATTCGGCCCGTTTATATCGACTTTATTTGTAATTTTGCACTTTGCGATTTCAGATTAAGGACGAAACAGATTTATGAGGAAAAAGTTTGTAATCACTTTGTGGGTGATCTTATTTCTATGCATCAGTGCGGCCTCTTTGGCTTTTTATGCCATATGGCACGGATGGATCGGATATATGCCAAACTTGTATCAACTGGAAAACCCCGTAAATAAATATGCCACACAAGTCATTTCTGCCGACGGGAAGCTGTTGGGCACATGGTCTTACAGCCGCGCCAACCGCATTTTCGTGGGATATGACGACTTGTCGCCCTGGCTGGTGAAGGCGCTTGTCGCCACCGAGGACGAACGTTTCTACGAGCATTCCGGCATTGACTACCGGGCTTTGGCCCGCGTCATCGTCAAGCGGGTGATCCTGGGGCAAAGCAACGCGGGAGGGGGGAGCACCATCACGCAGCAGTTGGCCAAACAACTTTATACCGACGTGGCCCAAAGCACGATGGAACGCGCCTTGCAGAAACCCATAGAGTGGGTGATTGCCGTGAAGCTGGAGCGTTATTATACCAAGGAGGAAATCATCACGATGTATTTGAACTACTTCGATTTCCTGCATAATGCGGTGGGCATCAAGACCGCCGCGCGCACTTATTTCAACAAGGAGCCTAAGGCACTTTCGGTGGCCGAGGCCGCCACGCTCATCGGCATGTGCAAGAATCCTTCTTATTTCAACCCGGTGCGCAAGCCGGAACGTTGCCGGGAACGCCGGAATGTCGTGCTGGACCAAATGGTGAAATCCGGCTATCTGAGCAAGGCGGATGCCGAATTGTACAAGATGGAGCCTGTCGGGTTGCGCTTCCACCGGGTAGACCACAAGGAAGGGCTGGCCACTTATTTGCGCGAGCGGCTCCGCACCATGTTGATGGCTAAAGAGCCGCACCGTGGCGACTATGCCTCATGGCAAGACCAATTGTATTATGAAGATTCTCTCGCGTGGGAGACGGATCCGCTCTACGGGTGGTGCAACAAGAACCGGAAGAAGGACGGCACGCCTTATAACCTGTATACCGACGGCTTGAAAGTCTACACCACCATTGACTCCCGCATGCAGCAATATGCCGAAGAGGCTGTGGACGAGCACGTGGCCGGCTATCTTCAGCCGATTTTCGACAAGGAAAAGCGGAATCAAAAAACGCGCCCCTTCTCCAATCAGTTGACGGAAAAAGAGGTGGAACAGATCATGTGGCGTTCCGTGCGCCAAAGCGAACGCTACCTCAAGATGCGCAAGGGGGGGGCCACAGACGAGGAAATCACCAAAGCCTTCAACACCCCACACGAAATGACCGTGTTTTCCTATCACGGCGAAGTGGACACCGTGATGACCCCGATGGATTCCATTCGCTATTACAAGAGCTTCCTGCGGGCGGGCTTCATGTGCATGGACACGCATACCGGGTTCGTCAAGGCGTATGTGGGCGGCCCGGATTACCGTCATTTCCAATATGACATGGCGGGCGTGGGACGCCGGCAGGTGGGCTCCACCATCAAGCCGTTCCTCTATACGCTGGCCATGGAAAACGGCATGTCTCCATGCGACCTCGCCCCCAACGTGCAACAGACCTATATCGTGGCGGGGAAGCCTTGGACTCCGCGCAACGGCAGCAAGTCCCATTATGGCGAGATGGTGACCCTGAAGTGGGGGCTCGCCCAGTCCAACAACTGGATTTCCGCTTATCTCATGAGCCACCTCAGCCCATCGGCCTTGGTGCGGTTGATTCATGAGTTCGGCGTGTTGAACCGCAACATCCACCCTTCCATGGCATTATGCCTTGGGCCGTGTGAGATTTCCGTGTCTGAAATGGTCAGTGCCTACACCGCCTTTGCCAATAAAGGCATACGCACGGCGCCGTTGTTCGTGTCGCGCATTGAAGACAGCGAGGGCAACGTGGTGGGTGAGTTCCAGCCGCGTATGACAGAGGTCATCAGCGAGGAGAGTGCATACAAGATGATCATCATGCTTCAAGGGGTGATGAACGGCGGCACGGGAGGGCGGATGCGTTTCCGCTACCATGTGGATGCCGACATGGGCGGAAAGACCGGCACGACCAACCGCAATTCCGACGGCTGGTTCGTATGTTTCACCCCGACGCTTTCTGCCGGGTGCTGGGTCGGGGGGGAGGACCGCGACATCCACTTCAACACCATGAAGAACGGGCAGGGTGCCTCTTCCGCGCTTCCGGTGGTGGCTTATTTCTTCCAAAAGGTGTTCAAGGACAAGACTCTGGGCTACTCGCCCGATGACAAATTCGAAATCCCGGAAGGTTTCGACCCTTGTAAGGACATGATCCTGACCGATGAAGTCCCGGTGGAAGAATATGGCGGAATAGACGAGGTGTTCGAATAGGCGACCGTCCTTTCCAGCCCCATGCAGCGTTAGGAGGATTCCGGCCTTCCGCTTCTTCCTTTCCGGAGATGCCGGGGCGATTGCCCCGGCGGGTGGAAAAGTCGTGTTCCATTTTCTAAAATGGACCGGGAGGCATCCCGTGCGATCCGGAACAAATGTGAAAGGGGCTTTCAGAACCGCAACAAATGCAAAAAAAACGGCGCGGCCATAAAAAAATGCATGCCAAGTTTGGCACTAAACGAAACTTGCCTTATATTTGCATTGTAAACAATACAAATTTATAATAAGAAATGACCCATAAAAACGCCTTGGACACATTGCAGGCATACGGGATCCATCCCTCCGTGCAGCGCATTGCCATCATGGATTATTTGCTGAAACATCGCACACATCCCACGGTGGATGAAGTCTATGTGGCTTTGAGCAAGGCAATCCCTACATTGTCTAAGACAACGGTTTACAACACGTTGCGGATTTTTTCGGAGCATGGTGCGGCATTGATGTTGACCATAGACGAGAAGAAAGTCTGTTTCGACGGGGTCGTCACGCCACACGCACATTTCATGTGCAAGCGTTGCGGCCAACTGGCGGACGTGCAGTTGCCGGGCTGTTTCAGAGAATGCCAGCCACTGGGTGTCGACTTTTCTGTGGAAGAGACTCATCTATATTATAAAGGTATCTGTAAATCTTGTGCGACGAAGGCCGGTGTCTGAACCGGCCGGGAAAAAGATAAAAAAAACGGTTTAACTCATTAAAAACGAAACGAGATGAAAAAGAAATTTGTTTGTACAGTATGTGGTTACATTCACGAAGGTAGCGAACCCCCAGCCCAGTGCCCGCAGTGCAAGGCTCCGGCTTCCAAGTTCAAGGAATTGGTTGAGACGGAATTGACCTTTGTCACGGAACATGTCATCGGCATTGCCAAGGACGTGGATCCTGAAATCAAGAAGGGCTTGCAGGCCAACTTCGAAGGCGAATGCACCGAAGTGGGGATGTATTTGGCCATGAGCCGTCAGGCCGACCGCGAAGGTTATCCTGAAATCGCAGAAGCCTTCAAGCGCTATGCCTATGAGGAAGCCGACCATGCTTCGCGCTTCTGCGAGTTGCTCGGCGACATGGTGTGGGACACGAAGACCAACTTGAAGAAGCGCATGGAAGCCGAAAGTGGCGCATGCTCGGGCAAGATGGACTTGGCCAAAATGGCGAAGCAGCAGGATCTGGATGCCATCCACGACACTGTGCATGAGATGGCAAAGGACGAAGCTCGTCATGGCCGCGGCTTTGCCGGGTTGTATAACCGCTACTTCGGCGACAAATAAGGGCATGTTTTCCCTTCGGGCTTAAAGCCCATGGGAATCTCGGATGTAAAGAGTCCCGCGCAGTTTTGTTTTACAAGACAGGCGCGGGATTTTTTTGTTTTTCCCGGGGGGGCGAAAGTCCTTTCACAGCGGACGAGGAGCGCGGACTCTTCTTTGTGGAAAATTTCATTTCGCTGTAAACCAACCTGATGCAAACTTGATTGTGCTGCGGCATTTTTCTCAGGCGATTCACATTCTTTTCACTTGAGAAAAAAATGTGAATCGCCTGAGAAAAAAACATCGTGTGCTTGACCGTTTTATCCGCTTTGCGTTTCCGGCGCTTTTCCCCGTGCCGCGGAAGAAGGGATGGCGGCAGGTTTGACAATCCGAAATCTTGAATCACACCCGCATGGAATATGGGTTCCCTATTATGCGGAGCCTGATCCACCCGCGGCAAGCACCGGGAGAGGCCAGGAAGAGGCTATGGCCGAAGCGGGGTCTTGGCGTGCGTGACGGTTGGCCTGTTTAGAGGAAAAAAGAAAGTTCTTCGCGCGCTTCGCGCACATAGGGCCTTTCCCAGTCGGCAGGTTTGAGCACACGTCCGCCATAGGCCAGCAAGTCAATGTCTATTTTCACTATTCCCTGCAGCTTGTCATTTGCCCTGCGCCCGAGCGCGCGCTCAATCTCCTTGAAGCGGGCTTTGAGCTGTTCGGCCGTGAAAAGAGAGTCGCACACGGCCGCCGTGTTGAAGAAAGTCCGTGGCGAGGAAAAGTCTATGGGCTGCGTGAGCCGTATGCGGCCAAACCGGATTCCGGGAAAGGCAGCCTGCAGTTCCGCCCGTGCGGCAAGCAGGGTGTCTGCCGTGCTCTCGTTGCTTCCCAAACCGATGAAACATTTTTCCCCCATGCCTTTTTGCACACAAAAATAGGCGTTTTTGCCGTGTCTTACAAAATCTTTTTGTATTTTTGTGAATCATATTTGGATTAATCATTAGAAACTCATGAAATTCATAGGAATCATTCCGGCACGATATGCTTCCACGCGCTTCCCGGGCAAGCCGCTGGCCATTTTGGGCGGCAAGCCTGTGGTGCAAAGGGTCTATGAACGCGTGGCCGGCATTTTGGACGAAACGGTGGTGGCCACCGACGACAGGCGGATATACGACGCCGTGCGGGCGTTTGGCGGAAAGGCCGTAATGACCGGTGCCCACCACAAAAGCGGCACGGACCGGTGCTGCGAGGCATATACCCTTGTGGGCGTTCCTTATGACGTGGTGGTCAACATCCAGGGCGACGAGCCTTTCATCCACCCTCGGCAGGTCGAGGCGGTGAAGGCCTGCTTCGACGACCCGCAGACACAGATCGCCACGCTGGCCAGGCCCTTCACGGCAGCCGACGGCTTCGAGGCCCTGGCAAACGCCAAT